>JAENXP010000438.1 GCA_016649475.1 Burkholderiales bacterium
AGTAATGAAAAGGACAAAGATTGCATTATTGATGTTACTAGGGGGAGTTTTCTTTTCCACCTTCGTTTTCGCTGAAGCAGATTTAAAAGGACTGCGAATAGGAATGAACAAGGAAGAACTTAACGCGGCCCATCCGGGACTTAATTGCGGCGATATTTGCTACTACTCGGATTCTTTGCAATCAAGACATGCAAAAACCCTTGAGACGCTGGCCGGCGCTCAAGTTGAAATGTGGCGGTTTAACTTTTCTGCAGATAATAAACTGGTAAGCGGCTACGCGAAACTAGGAGCGTCGTCTGGCCCTATAGTGACCTCCGCACTCGTTGAGCAATTAGGCAAGCCTACTACCGAGGAAACAGAAGAATTTCGGACGGCGGCTGGGTACAGAGGGCCGAAGAAAACAACATCGTGGGTCGATGGAGATACGGTTATTACTGTTGCCTATCCTTCTGGAAGGATCACCGATATGAGCGTCGAAATCTACTCAAAGATTCAACGAGACGCCGAGATGGAAGCCTCCAAAGCGAAGTCAAAAAAGGATTTGTGAAAGGTTTATCCGAAAAATGCGTCAGTTCGGCGATGCTGGAGATATTCATTCTGCTTCGCTTACAACTAACCGGGAGAAAAACATGACCGATGCATCAAGACGCGGGCGACTGAGCGGGCGCGTGGCATTAATTACCGGCGCCAGCCGCGGCATCGGACGGGCCATCGCGCTCCGCTACGCGGAAGAGGGCGCCGATCTCTTCCTCACTGCCACTAGCCGCCCTAAGCTGGAGGAGACGAAGACGCTGGCCGAGGCCCAAGGCGCTAGGACCGTCCTACACTGCGCCGACGTCAGCGAACGTTCGGCCGTAGAGGGGATGGTTGGCGCCGCCGTCGCGGCCTTCGGCCGGATCGACGTGTTAGTCAATAACGCTGGCATCTACAAGGCCGCACGGCTGGTCGATTACAAGGCGGAAGATTTTGACCGCATCATGAAGGTGAACCTTTATGGTGCATTTCACGTTATGCAGTTCGTTCTGCGGCACATGCAGGCACAAAAGCGCGGAAAAGTCGTGAACATCGCCTCAACCGCGGGCAAGTGGGGCTCGTCTAATCAAAGCGCCTATAACGCATCGAAACACGCCTTGGTGGGGCTCACCCGCTGTGCAGCGGTCGAAATGGGGACCTACGGGATCAACGTCAATGCAATCTGCCCCGGATTCGTGGAGACCG
Organism: Burkholderiales bacterium; assembly: GCA_016649475.1. GTDB lineage: Bacteria > Pseudomonadota > Gammaproteobacteria > Burkholderiales > SG8-39 > 2-12-FULL-64-23. The sequence continues at coordinate 1,219 of JAENXP010000438.1, forward strand.
ACATGCTTGAGGCGCTCCGCGAACATGCTTCGATTCTGGGGATTCCATCCGAGAAGGTCATTGAAGGGATTCTGGCGCGCGTGCCGCTGAAGCGCTTTATGCAGCCGCAGGAGATCGCCCATCTGGCGGTCTATTTCGGTTCCTCCGAGTCCGATGGCATGACCGGCCAGTCAATAGTTCTAGACGGCGGAATGGTGATGGCCTGAGAACTTCCTTGGGCCGATAATAGCCGACGGAAGCACGCTGTGCAGAACTGGCCCTATCGACCTAGAGCTGCCCTTCGCAAGGCGATTGGGTTGTTATCCGTCGCCTACGAGACTCCCTTCCAAAGAATGCGGCGTCGGCGTAAAGTCGGGGGCGCCGGCAGCGGAGCGCGAGCGTCCCGTGCCGGTGGAAACCGGGTCCGTCGGCGCCGGCATGCGGATGAGCCTGGCCAACGGCCGGCCGGTGAAGTTCTGGCTGCAGGTGTGACCGTCGCGTTCCGGCCGAAACGCGCGCCGGCGCAAACAGGGAGGAGCGCTGCATGAGAATTTCCGTCGATGACCTGCTGCTCGCGCGTGCCGCCCATTGGGAGGCCAGCGCGCCGGACAGGGTGTTTCTCACGCAACCGCACAGCGGCGGCAAGGCTACCGATTACACCTGGCGCCAGACCATGGACCAGGTGCGGCGTGTGGCGCGCCACCTTGCGGAGCTGAATCTGCCGCCCCGCAGCCAGATTGCCATCGTAGGCAAGAACAGCGCGCACTGGATCATGGCCGACCTCGCCATCTGGATGGCGGGGCACGTCTCGGTCCCCTTGTATCCGACGCTGTCTTCGGAAACCGCGCGAAGGATCCTCGAGCACAGCGAATCGCGGCTGCTCTTCGTCGGCAAGCTGGACGACTGGCCGACCATCAAGGCCGGCGTTCCGGCCGGGATGCCCGTGATCGAACTGCCCCTGGCGCCGGATACAGGCGCGCTCAAGTGGCAGGACGTGCTCGCCCGGTCGGCACCGCTCGCGCAGATCCCGCAGCGCGATCCGGACGAACTCGCCACGATCATCTACACCTCGGGCACGACGGGCAGGCCCAAGGGCGTGATGCTCAGTTTCGGCGGGATGGTCGCGGCGATGGTCGCAGACACCGCGCTCGATGTCAGGACGTCCGACCGCTATCTGTCCTACCTGCCACTGGCGCACAGCTACGAGCGCTACGCGGGCGAGGGCATCGGCATCTTTTCTGGCTTGCACCTGTATTTTGCGGAGTCGCTCGAGAGCTTCATGCAGGATCTGCAGCGCGCGCGGCCGACGCTATTTTGTTCGGTGCCGCGCTTGTGGATGAAATTCCAGTCGGGCGTGCATGCGAAGATGCCGCCGCAGAAGCTGAGGGCACTGCTGTCGATTCCAATCGTGAGCCGGCTGGTGCGCCGCAAGATCCTCGCGGGGCTGGGCCTGGACCAGGCCCGCTACGCCTTCTCCGGGGCGGCGCCACTTGCGCCGGACGTGATCGACTGGTATCGCCGGCTCGGCCTCGAACTGCTCGAAGGCTACGGCATGTCGGAAAATCACTCCTATTCGCACGCATCGGAGTCGGCCGATGCCCGCAGCGGCTACGTCGGTCGGTCGCGTCCGGGTGTCGAGACGCGCTTGAGCAAGGACGGTGAAGTGCTCGTGAAGAGCCCCGGGATGATGATGGGCTATTTCAATGCCCCCGAACTGACCGCCGAGGTCGTAACGGCGGACGGGTTCCTGCGCACCGGCGATCGCGGCGAACTTGACCCGCAAGGGCGGCTGCGCATCACCGGGCGCATCAAGGAATTGTTCAAGACCAGCAAGGGACGCTATGTCGTCCCTGCCCCGATCGAGAATCAGCTGCTGGGTTCCGGCCTGCTCGATCAGTGCAGTGTGACGGGGTCGGGTTTCCCGCAACCGCATGCGGTCGGCGTGCTGGCGGAGAATCTGCGGGCACTGCTCGATGGGGGGCGGGTGCAGCAGGCGGAACTGACGCTAAAACTGCAAGCGCTGCTCGATGAAGTCAACCGCAAACTCGAATCGCACGAGCGGCTGCAGTTCATCGCCGTCGCGAGAGACGCGTGGGCGATCGAAAACGAATTCCTCACGCCGACCATGAAGCTGCGCCGCGCGCGCATCGAGGAGC
>JAENXP010000338.1 GCA_016649475.1 Burkholderiales bacterium
AAATATTCTGGTTGAAACCCGCGGCCGCGTAGGCCTGATCACGCTGAACCGCCCCAAAGCGATGAACGCGCTCAACGATGCGCTCATGGACGAGCTCGGCGATGCGCTGGCGAGATTCGATGCCGACGAAAACATCGGCTGTCTGGTGATCACCGGCAGCGACAAGGCTTTCGCCGCCGGCGCCGACATCGGCGCGATGAAGGACTGGAGCTACATGGATGTGTACAAGAGCGAGTACATCACGCGCAACTGGGAGCGCATCCGCTCGGTGAGAAAGCCGGTCATCGCCGCGGTCGCGGGCTACGCCCTGGGCGGCGGCTGCGAACTTTCGATGATGTGCGATATCACCATCGCCGCAGAGACGGCGAAGTTCGGCCAGCCCGAGATCAAACTCGGCGTCATTCCCGGCGCGGGGGGCACGCAGCGCCTGCCGCGCGCGGTATCCAAGTCCAAGGCCATGGACATGGTTCTGACCGCGCGCATGATGGACGCCGCCGAAGCAGAGCGCGCCGGTCTGGTGTCGCGCGTGGTGCCGGCGGACAAGCTGCTCGACGAGGCGTTCGCCACCGCCAATCAGATCTGCGAATACTCGCTGACCGCGGTGATGGCGGCCAAGGAATCAGTCAACCGCGCCTACGAGGGCACGCTCAACGAAGGCATACTGTTCGAGCGGCGCGTGTTCCATTCGCTGTTCGCCACTGAAGACCAGAAGGAGGGCATGGCGGCTTTCGTCGAGAAGCGCAAGCCGAAGTTCAAGCACAAGTAAGCGTTCATTTCAAAATGAGGGGGGACGCCCCGAAGGTCTCGATCCCCTCATGCTCGCTGCGCGGCGGAGCGAACGCCCGGCGCCTACTTGGACACACCCAGGCTCTGCATGAAACGGCCGCGGATCTTGGCTGCATCACGCTCGGTTACACCGGCCGGCGGCTGCGCGTCGGTGCGTGCGGCGATGAACCAGGGACCCTCTCTCTTCAGCGCGATATCGACCAATTCTTCATAGTGCGCCTCGTCCGCCGCCCAGGCGCTCTGTGCCAGGCCGGCGCCCTTCGCCATCGCGACCAGGTCGGTGCGGTAGGACGTCAGCGTCGGCTGCGAGCCCGTGATCTGATAGACGCCGTTATCGAACACGACGATCGCCAGATTCTTCGGAGCATACATCGCGATGGTGCCAAGCGCGCCCAGCTGCATCAACAGCGAACCGTCGCCCTCGAGCGCAAACACCCGGCGCTGCGGCTGGGCCAGCGCGACACCGAATGCTATCGGCACGGCCAGACCCATACTGCCCAGCATGTAAAAGTTCTGCGGCCGCTGGCCGCTGGCCCAAAGGTCGAAGTGGGTGTGGCCTATTCCGCCGACCACTGCCTCTTCGTGCTCGAGCTTTGCCACCAGGCGCCGGCACAGATCCGAGCGGTTCATCAGTTTTGCAGTGTCGCGGCCGGCCGATTTCATTTCATTTGCAGGCATGGCGGTCCTCATTTCTTTGCTGTTTTTTTCGTCAGGAGCGGCGACAGGATCATCGCCGCCGGCGCCTGGGTCGCGAACGCCTGCCTGATCATGCTGTCGACGACGAACTCCACATCGTCAAGGCGCGTAATCGCATAATGTTCTATGCCCAGCGATTCGAGTACCGGCCGCATGGTGCGGCAGACCATGGCCTGGCCTAGCTGGAAGTCGCCCAGCGTGCCGCGCTCCGAAATCATCATCAGCAAAGGTATCTGGAAGGGCACGGCCAGCGAAGCGAGCACATTCGGCAGGGTGGCAAAGCCGCTGGTCTGCATCAGCACGATGCCGCGCTGTCCGGCCATGTACGCGCCGGCGACGATACCCACCGCCTCTTCTTCACGCGCCGGACTCAGCACGGTAAAGAAATCGTCGGCGTGCACGCGCTTGATCAAGGGCGCCAGCACCTTGTCCGGCACATAGGCAATCAGCGTGACTTTGTGTGCCTTGAGCACCCGCACGACGATCTCGTCCCACGCTTCGGATGGCGTACGCGCGGCATTTTCAACCGACATTTCACTTCTCCTGGTAGACACTTGAACGGCAAGAGGCGACGTACCGGCACACGCGCCCGACTATCCTGGAATCGATACTCCTGCCCCCTTCTAGCCGCCTTCGATCTTGGGAATGAAGTAGATTTCGCAGCCCGGCCGCACCGGGTGGAAATAGGCGACTTCGTGGATCTCGCCGTCGATGGCGACGCTGGTCTCCTCCTCCAGGTGCTCGCCCAGGCCGGGGTAGCGCTGATTCAGCGTACGGATGACGTCGTGCAGCGTGCGCGCATCCAGGTCGAATTCCTTCACGCCGCCCGTGTAATGCCCGCTATGGCTGCTGATGAGTACCACCCGCACCGGCGCCTCGCCCAAGGTCCTATCCTTTTTGACCCGAATGAATTGCGGCCAGTACCGCGGGCGGCGACATGGGCAACTCCGTCAAGCGCCTGCCGATCGCGTTGTTGATCGCGTTGGCGACTGCGGCCATGGCCGGGACGATGTTCACCTCGCCCGCCCCTTTGGCGCCAAAGGGGTGGTTGGGGTTCGGCACCTCGACCAGCACCGTCTCTATCATCGGCAGGTCGGATGCGACCGGAATCCGATAGTCGAGGAAGCCTGCGTTCAACAGGTGCCCGGCATCGTCGTAGAGGTACGCCTCGTTCAAGGCCCAGCCGATACCCTGCACGGCGCCACCCTCCATCTGCCCCTCGACATAGCTCCGATGTATCGCCCGCCCCACGTCCTGCGCGACGACGAAGCGCAGGATCTTCACGCTGCCTGTCTCCGGGTCGACCTCGACATCGCACAATTCGCTGGCAAAGCCCGGCGCCGCGCCACCCGCGTTGACCGAGGCCTCGGCGCCGATCGGCCCGCCGGTCAGCGCCCTTTTGGCGGCAATGGCCTTGAGCGACAGGGGTTCGTGCTTGCCCGTACCTGCACATCTGGCACTGCCGTCCTCCCAGCTCACCTGGTCCTTCTCCACGCTCCAGATCATCGCGGCGCGCGCGCACATTTCGGCGATCACTTTCTTGCACGCCTCGACCACGGCGATGCCGGTGGCGAAGGTCACGCGCGAGCCGCCCGTCACATGGGTGTAGCCGATCGACGCGGTATCGGCCACGATGGCGCGCACATCGTCGTAGGCTATGCCCAGGGTCTCGGCCGCCATGATCGCCATCGACGCGCGCGAGCCGCCGATGTCCATGCTGCCGGTGGCGACGACGACCGTCCCGTCCTCGTTCACGTGTACCGTTGCGCTCGATTCGCCGCCGTTGTTGAACCAGAACCCCGAAGCCACCCCGCGCCCCTGGTTCCGGCCCAGCGGCGCCGCGTAGGCCGGGTGCGCGAGCAGCGCCTTGACGGTCTCGGCGTAACCCTCGTGCGCATGCTTCGGCCCCCAGACGGTAGGCGTACCCGTCTTGCACGCATTCAGCAGCCTGAACTGCAGCGGATCCATGCCTATTTTGACTGCGACCGCGTCCATGACGCTTTCCACCGCATACGCCGAGATGGGCGAGCCGGGCGCGCGATACGCGGCCGACTTGGGCCGGTTGCTGACCACGTCGTAACCGACCGAGCGCACATTCGGGATGTTATAGGGGGCGAAGCCGCACATGGTCGCGTTCATCACCGGCGAGCCGGGGAATGCGCCCGCCTGGAACTTGAACACGCCGTCGGCGGCGACCAGCTTGCCGTCCTTCTTGACTCCGATCCTGACCGTCATGGATGATCCGGAGGTCGGCCCGGTGGACTTGAATACGTCCTCGCGGCTCATCATGATTTTCACGGGATGGCCGCTCTTGCGCGAGAGTGCGGCGGCCAGCGGCTCGACATAAATGACGGTCTTGCCGCCGAAGCCCCCGCCGATCTCGGCCGGATGCACCAGCACGTCGCCGATGTTCATGTCGAGCAGGCGTGCTATGAACGCGCGCACCACGAAGTGCCCCTGGCTCGCTGCCCAGATTTCCCCCTGGCCCTTGTTGTCGAAGCGCGCGAGGCAGGCGTGCGGCTCGATATAGCC
>JAENXP010000090.1 GCA_016649475.1 Burkholderiales bacterium
CCTGCTGGCCGCGGTGGCTTTTGCCGCCGCCATGGGCCTGTTCCTGACGGTCATGGCGGTCGCATTGCTGCGCACGCCGGCGCGCGGCATGCCCATACATGTATTGCGCCTCGCGGTAATGGGCTTGCTCGTGACGGTCGTGCTCGGCGTGACCCTCGCCGCCACGCTCGGCATGCAGGAGAGCCTGCAATCGGTCTGGTCACTGTTGACGCTGATCAACGTCCATGTCGCCTGGGGTCTCGCCGGCTGGGCCCTGATGCTGGTGATCGGCGTGTCCTATCTGGTGGTGCCGATGTTTCAGCTCACGCCGGCCTATCCGGTGTGGTTCACGCGCCTCTTGCCTGCGGGCCTGTTGCTGGTGCTGTGTCTGTGGTCGCTGCAACTGCTGCCCGGCCTGGCCGGCGCGCAGGCCTGGCAGTCGGGCGTGGCAATCGCGGGCGTGCTGCTCGCCGGGCTTTACGCCGTCGCCACGCTGTGGCTGCAAGCGCGCCGGCGGCGGCGCCAGGCCGATGTCACCTTGATTTTCTGGCGCGGCGCCATGGTGTCGCTGCTCGCCTTCGCTGTTTCCTGGCTGGCGTTCGAGGCGCTGCCGCAGTTCGGAAATCATGCGCGCGCGCCGCTGTGGCTGGGCGTGCTCGCCCTGCCCGGGGTGTTCCTGTCGGTGATCATGGGCATGTTGTACAAGATCATGCCCTTCCTCAACTGGCTGCACCTGCAGCGCCAGGGCGGCACGGCGATGCCGCCGCCCAATATGAAGCAGATGATTCCCGAAGGCGCCATGCGCGGCCAGATGCGGCTGCATTTCGCAGCCCTCGCGCTGCTGCTCGCGGCTGTGCTGTGGCCGGGGCTGGCGCTGCCGGCGGGCCTTGCGTTCACTGCCTCCTGCCTCTGGCTGGAATGGAACCTGGTCGGCGCCGCGCGCGTGTACACGCGCTTTCGCGACAGGATCCGCGCCGCCGCCAAGTCCGCAGCGTCAGCCCAGCCCTGATTCCTGATTCGATAGTTGACAAGCCTCCCCATCATTGCGACCATGTCCGGACATTAGGATATAGTCGCAACAACTCCCTGGGAGCACAGCAATGGCCGAAACGACCGCCCCCGCCCGCTACCGCGCGAGCCTTGGGCGCTACCTCGACGACTTCGTCGTCGGCGACGTCTACGAGCATTTCCCCGGCAGGACCATCACGGCGGCGGACAACATCCAGTTCTCGCTCCTCACCATGAACAATCACCCGCTGCACTGCGATCACGCCTACGCCGCCAGGAGCGAGTTCGGCAAGCCGCTGGTGAACAGCGGCCTGACGCTGGCGATCGTGCTCGGGATGACGGTAGCCGACGTCAGCGGCAAGGCGATCGCGAATCTGGGCTGGACCGACATCAAGCTCGTCGCGCCGGTATTTCCCGAAGACACGGTCTACGCCGAGAGCGAAGTGCTCGAAAAGCGCGAATCGAAATCGCGCCCGACGCAGGGCATCGTCACCGTGCGCACCATCGGCAAGAAGGCCGACGGAACCGTATTCATGTCCTTCGTGCGCTCGGTGCTCATCCCCAAGCGCGGACATGGCGTGCAGGATCGTATCCAGGAACCCGCTGCAAAATGAATTTTGCAGCGGGCCGATATAGGGGAGCGTGAGGGGCCTTGTCCCTACACATCGAAACCACTCCTGAGTACGGTCACGCGCTGACCGAGCCCCTTCCCTGCATTCGTCGGTGCAGATTCAGCCAGCCAGAAAGGACGCCACCATGAACGACATGCTCCTGTCCACCGGTACCGCGCCCGCAGCGGCGGCGCAAGGCGAGACCATCGCCGCGACGCTCGCGGCCTTCGCCGGGAACCTGGACCTCGAGGCGATACCCGCCGCGGTGATCGAACGCGCGAAGCACCTCATACTCGATGCCGTGGGCATTGCACACGCCTCCACCGGCTACGAGTTCGCGCGGCGCTCGCTCGCGGCCGCCGCCGAACTCTCCGCGGGCGCGGGCGACATGCCGGTGATAGCGATGCCTGCGCGGCTGCAGTTGCGCGATGCGATGCTGCTCAACGGCATCCTCGTGCACGGCCTGGATTACGACGACACCCATGTACAGGGCGTGGTGCATGCGACCGCGTCCTGTTTTCCGTGCGCGCTCGGCGTGGCCGCGCATGCCGGTGTCGACGGCAAGGCCCTGCTCGCCGCCTACGTGGTCGGCGTAGAGGCGGCCGCGCGCCTGGGCGCGGTCGCGAAGGGCGGCTTCCACCAGGTCGGATTCCACCCCACGGGACTGGTCGGCGCCTTCGCTGCGGCCCTGGTCGCGGGGCGACTGCTCGGTCTCGACGCGCAGCAACTCGCCATGGCGCAGGGCATCGCACTGAGCGCCGCCTCCGGGAGCCTCGAGTTCCTCAACGACGGCGCCTGGACCAAGCGCATGCATCCGGGCTGGGCCGGGGTGGCAGGCTATACCGCCGCCACGCTCGCGCGCCACGGTTTCGTCGGGCCGCGCGAGACTTACGAGGGCCGCTTCGGTCTGTACGCGAGCCATCTCGGCCAGTACGCGAAGGACATGGATCTCGCACTCGCCACCGCCGGCCTGGGCGAGACCTGGGAGCTGGCCAGGGTCGCGGTGAAGCCCATGCCCGCCTGCCACTTTACCCACGCCTGCGCCGACGCGGCCGCGATCCTGCGCGCCAGGCATGGACTCAAACCTGCAGACATCCGCTCGGTGCGTGCCCTCGTCCCGAAGGAAGTGATAAAGACGGTGTGCGAGCCGGTCGCCACCAAGAAACACCCGCAGAACAGCTACGACGCGCAGTTCAGCATTCCCTACATCGTCGCTACGGCGCTCGCCCGCGGCAGCTTCGGTCTCGCGCACCTCGAAGACGCGGCGCTCGCCGACGCGGACGTGCTGGCACTGGCACAGCGGGTGGAATACGAAGCCGACCCCGCTTCCCCGTTCCCGAAATACTTTTCGGGCGAGGTCGTCGTCACCACTCACGACGGCCGCGAACTGCGCCAGCGCGAGGAAATAAACCGCGGCGCCGCCGACCGGCCGATCAGCAACGAAGAGATCGTAAAGAAATTCATGGACAACGCCGGGCTCGTCCTGCCGGCTACACGTGCCGCCCAGATCCGCGACCTGGTGCTGGCAATGGACCAGGGTATGCAGGCGCGCGACCTCGCCGAAGGCCTGGCCGCGCGCGGCTGAACGCTATCCCTCAAAAAAGCGAAAGGAAACTATCGTGACACCGGAACAGCAGGAAAGCGAACAGATGGTTCTAGACTCGGTCGACAGGTTCCTGGAAGCCGAGGTGCGGCCGAACGCCCATCGTCTGGAGCAGGCCGACGAGTACCCGCAGGACATCGTGGACAAGATGAAGGAGCTGGGCCTGTTCGGCTGCATCATCGACCCAGCGTACGGGGGCATCGGCCTTTCCACGCTGACTTACGCGAAAATCGTCGAGCGCATGGCGGCGGTGTGGATGAGCGTCTCCGGCATCATCAACTCGCACCTGATCATGGCCACGGCGGTGCAGCGCAGCGGAACGGAGGCGCAGAAGCGCCACTACCTGCCCAAATTCGCCACCGGGGAACTGCGCGGCGGCGTGGGACTCACCGAACCGGACGCCGGCACCGACCTGCAGGCGATACGCACCGTTGCCGTTCGCGACGGCGACCACTACATCGTGAACGGCGCCAAGACCTGGATTACCAACAGCATGTACGGCAATACCCTCGCGCTGCTGGTGAAGACCGATCCGCAGGCACAGCCGCGGCACAAGGGCATGAGTCTGTTCATCGCCGAAAAGGGACCCGGCTTCAAGGTGACGAGGAAGCTGGGGAAGCTGGGCTATCGTGGCATCGACACCTGCGAGCTGGTGTTCGAGGACTATCGCATTCCCGCCGACTGCCTCATCGGCGGCGTCGAAGGCAGGGGTTTGCAGCAGGTGCTTTCTGGCCTGGAGCTCGGCCGCATCAACGTGGCGGCGCGCGGGGTGGGCGTGGCGCGCGCGGCGCTGCAGGATGCGACCGCCTACGCGCAGACGCGCAAGACCTTCGGCAAGCCCATCTGCGAGCACCAGGCGATCCAGCTCAAGCTAGGCGAAATGGCCACGCGCGCAGAAGCCGCGCGGCTGCTGGTGGAATCGGCGGCCAAAGCCTACGATCGCGGCGAGCGCTGCGACATGGAAGCGGGGATGGCCAAGTACTTCGCCACCGAAGCGGCGATGGATAACGCGCTCGAGTGCATGCGCATCCATGGCGGCTACGGTTACTCGACGGAGTACAACGTCGAGCGCTACTACCGCGACGCGCCGCTGCTGCTCATCGGCGAGGGCACCAACGAAATGCAGCGCATCATCATCGCCAAGCAACTCATCGAGCGCAATCCGGCATGAGCCCGACGGGCCGCCCCCTAGGGCCGCATTTTCGATACGGTCCTGACGCGAAGCGACAAGGTAGTCCAGTGAGGCCGACGGGCCGGCCCGAGGGCCGCATTTTCGATACGGTCTTGGCGCGCAGCGACAAGGTAATCCAATGAGTTTGCCTCTCACCGGCGTGCGCATCGTCGCCGTCGAGCAGTACGGCGCCGGTCCGTTCGGCACGCAGCATCTTGCCGATCTGGGCGCGGAGGTCATCAAGATCGAAAACCCGGCCGAGGGCGGAGACGTCGCGCGCCTCGTCGGGCCCTACTACTTCGGCCCGGGCGACAGCCACTTCTTCGAGGCCTTCAACCGCAACAAGAAAAGCCTCACGCTGAACCTCAAGCACCCGCAGAGCCGGGCCGTGTTCGCCGATCTGGTGAAAAGCGCCGACGCCACCTTCGACAATCTGCGCGGCGACCTCGCGGTGAAGTTGGGCCTCACCTACGCCGAGCTCGGCGTGCACAATCCGAAGATCGTCTGCGGCCACCTCTCTGCCTACGGGCGCACCGGCTCGCGCGCCGCCTGGCCCGGATACGACTATCTCATGCAGGCTGAAGCCGGATACCTCGCCGTGACCGGCGAGCCCGAGGGTCCGCCCGCGCGCTTCGGTCTGTCGGTAGTCGACCTGATGACCGGCGTCACCGCGGTGACGGGGCTGCTTGCCGGCATCATCGACGCGCGCGCCAACGGCAAGGGACGCGACATCGACGTGAGCCTGTTCGACGTGGCGCTCACCAACCTCAATTACCTCGCGGCCTGGTACCTCAACGACGGCGTACAGGCAAGTCGCGCACCGCGCTCGGCACATCCGTCCCTCACGCCGAGCCAGCTCTACCGCACCAAGGACGGCTGGCTGTTCGTGATGTGCAACAAGGAGAAGTTCTGGCCCCTGCTCGCGCAGGCAGTCGGCCGGCCCGAATGGGCGACCCACCCGGACTACGCGAACTATCAGGCGCGACTCGCCAACCGCGACCGGCTCACGCGCGATATGGACGAGGCGCTGGGTGTGGCGACCACCGCCGAGTGGCTGGAACGGCTCCTGGGCACGGTGCCGGTGGCGCCGGTGTACGATGTGGCCCAGGCTTTGGACAATCCATTCGTGCGCGAGCAGGGCAGGGTCATGGAGGCACCGCACCCGGCGCGCGGGACCATACGCACGCTCGCCTCTCCCATCCGCTGCCCCGGCGAAGCAGAGAAGATCGGGATCGCCCCCGCGCTCGGCGAGCACACGCGGGAACTCCTGCGCGGGCTCGGTTACGACGAGGCCCGCATCGACGAACTGGCAAAATCCGGCGCCCTGTGAACGCGCGCTCCCCGTCCACCCCGGTCGCGAGCCAACTGCAATATGTGCTGGTGGCGCAGCGCCTCATGCAGGACATCACCAGCGGCCGCTATCCGGTGGGCAGCCTCCTGCCCACCGAGTTTAATCTGTGCACGCAGTTCGGCGTGAGCCGCCATACGGTGCGCGAGGCGATCCGCCGGCTGCAGGAGCGCGGCCTGGTGACGCGCCGGCGCGGCATCGGCACCAGCGTAAAGGCGAACCGCGTGGACACCCGCTACGTCCAGACCTCCATGGCGATCTCCGACCTGCCGCGCTACGTCGAGGAAACGCGGCTCGTGATTGCTCAGACCGAGGACGTCATCGCCGACGCGCCGCTCGCCGAGCTGTTGCAATGCCCGCCCGGGCAGCGCTGGATCAGGGTGACCGGCCTGCGCTACGCGGGCAGGGAAAAGCTGCCGATGGCGCTCAGCCACATCTACATCAACGCGGCCTACGGAGGAATCCGCAAGCGCATCGGCACGATAAAAGTGCCGGTCTACACGCTCATCGAGCGGCAGTACGGCATCACCATCGTCGCGGTAGAGCAGGAAATCCGCGCCGGCATCATCGGCGCGGCCGACGCCCGGCGCCTCAGCGTGAAGCCGGGGTCGGCAGGCCTCGTCGTCTCGCGCCGCTATTGCGGCGACAGCGACAGCACCATCGAGGTCGCCGTGAACCTGCACCCGGCAGACCGCTTTTCGTATTCGATGTCGATGCGCCTGCAGGCGGCTACTGGGTCAGATGCGTAGGACGCTGTTCCCGCTCGCAGCAATGCTTGCGGTGCAGCTGCTCGTGGCGATGGCGCTGGTGACGGTGCCGGTGCTGGCGCCGGTGCTGGCGCGCGCAACGGGATTGCCGCTGGGGTATGTCGGTCTGTTCGTCGCAGTGGCCTATGCGGCGAGCATGTCCGCGAGCCTGGTCTCGGGCGCGCTGGTGCAGCGCTACGGCGCCATACGCCTGAGCCAGTTCTGTCTGCTGGCCTGCGCCGCCGGCCTCGTCTGCGTCGTCTCGGGCGCGCCGGCGCTGCTCGTGGCGGGCGCGCTGCTCCTCGGCGCGGGCTATGGTCCGGTCACGCCGGCGAGTTCCCATGTCCTCGCGAAGAGCACGCCGCCCAGCCGGATGTCCCTGGTCTTCTCGCTCAAGCAAACCGGCGTTCCGCTGGGCGGCGCGCTCGCGGGTGCCGTGGTCCCGGCGCTGGTCCTACTGTCGGGATGGCGCGCGGCGGCGCTCGCAGTGGCCGCGGCCTGCATTGCCAGCCTGCTTATCGTCCAGCCCCTGCGCGCCTCGTTCGACGCCGACCGCGATCCTGCGCGCCGGATCGCCGCTGCCGATCTCGCGGGCACGCTGCGCTATACGCTGGGCGATCCGCGTCTGCGGCGCCTCGCCTTTTCTTCGTTCTGCTTCGCCTCGCTGCAGGTTTGCCTGATCACCTTTCTCGTCGCCCACCTCACGCTGAATCTCGGTTACTCGCTGGTGCAGGCTGGGCTCATGCTTACCGCGGCGCAGGCAGGGGGCGTGGTCGCCCGCATCGTCTGGGGTGCGATCGCCGACCGTTGGGGCCGCCCGATGGTTCTGCTCGGACTGATCGCCGTCGGCATGGGATTGTCCGCACTGGCAATGGGGCGCTTCACGCCGCAGTGGCCGACGGCGGCGATCGCACTGGTGTGCGCGGCATTCGGCGCCACGGCGATCGGCTGGAACGGCGTCTATCTGGCGCAGGTGGCGCGCCTCGCGCCGCCCGGAAAAGCGGGCGAGGCCACCGGCGGATCGCTCGCCTTCACCTTTTGCGGTGTCCTCTTCGGGCCGCCGGCGTTCGCCTTCCTCGTCGAAGGCGGC
>JAENXP010000312.1 GCA_016649475.1 Burkholderiales bacterium
CCATAGGCTATGCCTTCGATGGAACTCATGTCCAAGCCCGACTGCTGCAGCAGTTCGCGCAGCGCCGGCAGGGCGAGTTCCGAATGCCGCTGTCCTGCATGGAAGCTGCGTTCGAACACCTGCGTGCCACGCGACACGGCGAGCGAAAAGTATTCGGTGGAGGTTTCCAGCGCGATGAGATTCACGGCAGACGGCGGAATGCGACGCTGCATTTTAGCGCATCCGGCACCGATCGCAGCGTGCCTTGACGGTGTTTGGCTGCAGACGTTGACATGGCAAGGCGGCAAGCATTACTCTCGCCCATGTCTATTTGGCACAAAATATTCCGGACGAAAACCGCGAGCGGAACGTTTTTCGTTGGGTATACGGCGAATCAACAAACGAGAGGAGAGCCAATCATGAGAAAGCTAGCACTTACAGGAACGCTGCTTGCTGCATTGTGCGTCAGCGGCACCGCCATGGCGCAGAACAAAATCAATATCGCCTGGGGCGGTTCCAATCCCGGGGGCGTGATGTACTACATGGTCGGTTCGGCGGGCACGATCATTTCGGAGAAACTGCCGCAGTACAACATCAATCAAGTGACCACCGGCGGCTCGACCGAAAACGCCAAGCGCCTGATCAAGGGCGAGCTCGACATGGGCATCGTCTACGGCGCCCACGTGTTCATGGCGCAAAAGCCCGAGGGCCCGTTCGAGGGCGGGGCCAAGGGCACCATGCTGCGCGGCGTGGCCAAGGCGTACAAGGGGCCGACCTACTTCGTGACCCTGCCCGGCTCGGGAATCAGCAAGCTCGCCGACCTCAAAGGCAAGAAAATCGCACTCGGCCCGCCCGGCTCCGGCACGGTGTTCAACTGCTCGAACATCCTGCGCGCTGTCGGCCTGCTCGACGATATCAAGCCGCAGATGATGACCTTCGGCGACGCCGGGCGCGCGCTCGGCAACGGCCAGATAGACGCGCTGTGCCAGTCGTCGGCCCCGGCGGCGGCCGTCAAGGAACTGGCCGAGACGCGCGGTGCGTTGCTGCTGCCCTACAGCGCCGATGACATGAATAAAATCACCAGCACCTACCCGTTCTACGTCAAGGACACCATGCCCGCGACAACCTATAAGGGCGTGCCCGCGGTCGACCTGCCCTACCTGACCGTATATTGGGTTGCGCACGAGCGGGTGCCGGCCAAGGCGGTGCAGGACATCCTCGAACTGGTCTACCAGCCGGAGATCAAGAAACAGCTCGCCGCCGGCCACAAGGCTTGGGCGCAGATGGAGCCGGACACCAAGAACTTCCTCAAACTCGGCGTACCGATGCACCCGGGCGCAGTGGCCTACTACAAAGCCAAGGGTCTCTGGAAGGAGTAAGCGCAGGCATGCATGAGAGCCGCCCCGCCCCAAACGCGGGGCGATTTTTTTTCACCTGACGCTTTTTTGGATTGCTACGGAGCTCACGCTTGGCGATCAAAGCCCCCTCCCGCTCCGACGAAAACTGGTTCGCCCCGATCGTCGCCGATAATCGCAAACTGGACGGCGCGTATGCGGTAATTTACGCGCTGGTCGCCGCCGCGTTCTCGCTCTGGTACCTGTACACCTCCGGCTTCGGACTGGTCTCGACCGAGACCAACCGCGGTTTCTACCTGATGTTCACCTCGGTGCTGGTGTTCCTCGCGTTTCCGGCACGACGTGGCGCGCCGAAACACCGTCCGAGCATAGTCGACTGGCTATTCATCGCGATGGCGGTGGTCTCGATCACCTACTGGATGGACCAGTACGTCCCCTACGCGATGTTTCGCGTCAGCTCTCCCAACGAGTGGGACTTTGCCATGGGACTGGTCGCGATCATCGTGACGATGGAGACCAGCCGCCGCGTGCTCGGCCCCGTCATTCCGGCGATTTGCCTGATATTCCTCGCCCAGCTCTACTTCGGCCCGTATCTGCCGGGCAAGCTGAGCCACGACGGCATGAACGTCCAGCGCATCATCGAGTTCACCTATTCCACTCAGGAAGCGCTGTTCGGCGTCGTCACCACGACCTTTGCCACCTTCGTCTTCCCGTTCATGATCTTCGGCGCGTTTCTCGAACGCAGCGGTGCCGGCGCTTTTTTCATGGATCTGGCGACAGCGCTGACCGGCCGCTGGCGCGGCGGACCGGCGAAGATCGCCGTCTTCAGCTCGGCGCTTTTCGGTTCGATCTCCGGCTCTTCGGTGGCCAACGTGGTCGCCTCAGGCGTGTTCACGATTCCGATGATGAAGCGCATCGGCTTCAAGCCGCACCACGCTGGCGGGATCGAGGCGATCGCCTCGACCGGCGGCCAGATCATGCCGCCGGTCATGGGCGCCGGCGTGTTCATCCTCGCGACGCTGACGCAAACCGATTATCTGAGCATCGCCGTGATGAACATCATTCCCGCGCTGCTGTTCTTCGGCTTCGTCATGCTCATGGTCGATCTCGAGGCGGTGCGCAGTAGCCTGCACGGGCTGCCGGCGGAGGAGATCCCGCGGGCGCGAGACGTGCTGCGCCGCGGCTGGCATTTCTTTCTGCCGCTGGTGGTGGTGATCGCGCTGCTGTTTCACGGCTATTCGCCCGACCTGTGCGCCTTCTGGGGCATCGTCTGCGTCATCGGTCTGTCCTGGCTGAACCGCGAGACGCGCATGGGCCCGCGCCGCCTGTTTCGGGCCATCGTCGCCGGCGCGCACAACAACACTTCCGCCGGTGCGGCGATCGGCAGCCTCGGCATCATTATCGGCGGCATCGTCCTGTCCGGGCTCGGGCTGAAATTCTCGGCGATCCTGATCGAACTCTCCGGCGGGCATCTGCTGACTACCGTCGCCCTGGTGACGCTGATCTCGATCATCATCGGAATGGGCAGCAGCACCACCGGTTCCTATATCATTCTCTCGGTGGTGGCAGCGCCAGCCCTGGTTCACCTGGGTGTCGCCGAAGTGCCGGCCCATCTGGTGGTCTTCTACGCCGCGTGCCTGTCGAACATCACACCGCCGGTCTGTGTTTCAGCATTCGCCGCAGCGTCCATCGCCGGCGCGGACCCGATGAAAACCGGCTTCGCGGCGCTCAAGTTCGGCGCCACGCTGGTCTTGGTGCCGTTCAGCTTCGTCTACATGCCGGAACTGCTGCTGCAGGGCACGCCGCCTGAAATCGCCTACGCCACCGCGCGCTACGTCGCCGGATACCTTGCGCTGGCCATGGGCATCCAGAAGTGCGAATTCATTGCCGGAGAGTTCGCCGCCTGGCGGCGCTGGCTGTTCCTCATTGCCGCGGCCGGCTTGCTGTTCCCGCTGTTCCCCGGTTCCGAATGGGCCGGCGCGGCGCTGCTAGCGGCCGCCTGGGTGGCGACAGTGCGGGCGACTCGCGCCCAAGCCGCCCGAGCGGCCTGAGAGATCATTGCAGAACGAGGGGATACCTCCGCTCATGCTCCCCTCTATTCGCCGCTGCAAAATTCGTTTTGCAGCGGGCTCCACGCGTTTTCTATAGCTTCGGTTCGGCGTCCAGGCGCACCGCGATCCCCTCCAGGCCAGGTCCGGCGCAAGGATAACGCTGCAGCACCAGCGGATCGTGCCCGGGCACGACCCAGCGCGGATCACCGGCGAGTTCGCGCAATCTGCGGTAACCCTCCACCATCGCTCCGACGCTGTGCACGATCGGGAACGGCCGCACCTCGCCCATGTTGGCGTAGAGGTGGGTCGCATCAGACGCGAGCACGATCCAGCCGATGCGGGTATGCACCCGCACCGACTGTATGCCCATGGTGTGACCGCCTATGTGATGCACCGACAATCCGGGCGCAAGCTGGGCATCGCCGTCGTGGAACAGGACCCGTCCCTTGTAGACCTCGCGCACCATCCCCACCACCTCCTCAACTTCGTAGGCGTGCGAAAATATTCCCTGCGCCATATGCCGGCCGGTAGCGAACTGCATTTCCTTGTCCTGCAGATGGAATCGCGCTTTGGGAAACAGGGCGAAATTGCCGACGTGGTCGTAATGCAGGTGGGTGATGACGACGTCGAGCACCTCGGCGGCGTCCACGCCCAGGCGTTTCAGCCCGATATCCGGCGCGAGCAGCATCTTGCGGCCGCGGCGCTCGGCCACCCCCGCCTCGAAGCCGGTGTCGATGACGAAAGTGCGCGACGGGCTGCGCGCAAGCCAGACGAAATAATCGAGCGGGCTGCCCTCCTCGTGCGGATCGCCGCCGATGAAATTGTCGGACGCCTTGCGCGCCAGCGTCGCATAGCGGATCGCATAAACCTCATACTCTTCGATTGTAGC
>JAENXP010000553.1 GCA_016649475.1 Burkholderiales bacterium
GAAGCCATCCATGTCCGGCATGATGACGTCGCTGATGACGCAGTCGGGCCGCTCCACTGGAATTTCGCGCAGCGCCTTCAGGCTGGATTCAAAGCACTTCACGCTGTGCCCGACCTCCTCCAGCACCGCCTTCATCAGCTGCAGGATAATCGGGTCGTCGTCAACGATCAGAAATTTCATGGATTATCTTCTCGGGTTTCGTCCCGCGCTCCTGCAATTCATTCTTGCGTGCATGCCGCGCCTATCGGGATTGAAACGGCATCCTACTACATGCCGTACCGGTATGGTAAATCCGCGTCCAGCCCGGCATTCACATTGATAATTCAGGACAAAGCTGGTAGCTTGCCTGTCTAGCCGAGGGACATGCGGCGAAGTCCGACGCTGTAACGATAACCAACAACATGCAACATGCATCTGCGCCAGCGGTTTCTGATCCGGAGATAACGCAAACCCGAGCTGCTAATGGCGACCCGGCGGCTGCACTGTCCGGTGCCTGGGACATCCGCGCGCTGGAGTCGCGCGCACGAGCGCTCAAATCTCAGCTGAAACAGCTGGCGGCCGAACCGGGCAGGCACTGGGACCTGTCGCGCATCCAGCGCCTGGATCACATAGGCGCGCTGCTGATCTGGCAGGCCTGGGGCAAACGCCGTCCCGCCGAGCTCGCGCTGGCGCATGGACACGAAGTTTTTTTTTCCAATCTCGATTCGGCTGCGGCTGCCGTTCCGGTCGCGCGGTTCGACGCGCTGCACCTGGTGCGCGCGCTGGGTTCCGCGATGCTGGTCGCGGGCGGGCACCTGCGCGACATTGTGCAATTGATCGGGCAGATCCTGATCGACTCGTTCGCGCTCCTGCGCCATCCGCTGCGCGGCCCGTGGCGCGAGATTTCGGCCAGCGTGTTCCGTGTCGGCACGCAGGCGCTGGGCATCACAGCCCTGGTGGGTTTTCTGATCGGCGTGGTGCTGTCCTATCTTTCCGCCGAGCAGTTGAAGGCCTTCGGTGCCAATATATTCATCATCAACCTGCTCGGCATGGGCATCATCCGCGAGCTCGGTCCGGTGATAGCCGCGGTGCTGGTGGCCGGGCGCTCGGGCTCGGCGATTACCGCGCAACTCGGCGTGATGCGGGTCACCGAAGAACTCGATGCCCTGTCGGTGATGGGCATTCCGCACACGGTACGCCTGATCCTGCCGAAGATCCTGGCGCTGGCGATCGCGATGCCGCTGCTGATCCTGTGGACCTCGGGGATCGCATTGATAGGCGGCGCGCTGGCCGCCAATACTCAGCTGGGTATCAGTGTGCATTCATTTTTCAGCGGGTTGCCCGATGCCGTGCCCGGCGTCAACCTGTGGCTGGCCATGGGCAAGGGCGTTGTATTCGGCGGTCTCATTGCCCTGATGGCCTGCCACTTCGGCCTGCGCGTGCAGCCCAACACCGAAAGCCTGGGCATAGGCACCACCAACTCGGTGGTCACTTCGATTACGGCGGTGATCATTGCCGACGCCGTGTTCGCCGTGATTTTCTCCGACGTCGGCATCTCCCTGTCATGATCCCGGTCATCGAAGTCGCCGGCCTGTGGACACAGTTCGGCGATCACGTGGTGCACAAGGATCTGAACCTCACGGTAATGCCGGGCGAGGTGGTGTCGCTGGTGGGCGGCTCGGGCAGCGGCAAGACCACGCTGATGCGCCAGATACTGGGTCTTGAGCAGCCGGCGCGCGGATCGGTCAAGGTGTTCGGCATCCCGCTGCAGGGATCGAGCGTGCAGCTGGTGCAGAAGATTCGCAAGCGCTGGGGCGTGCTGTTTCAGGAAGGGGCGCTCTACAGCGCGCTGTCCGTATTCGACAATATCGCATTGCCGCTGCGCGAACTGCACGCATTCGACGAGGACTTCGTCCACGACATGGTGATGCTCAAACTCGACATGGTCGACATCGAGCGCCGCCACGCGTCCAAAATGCCGGCGGACCTCTCCGGCGGCATGATCAAGCGCATCGCGCTTGCGCGCGCGCTGGTGCTGGAGCCCGAACTCGTGTTTCTGGACGAACCGACGGCGGGACTGGATCCCGACCGCAGCGAGAGCTTCGTCAAGCTGATCCGCTCACTGCATGAAAAGCTCAATCTGACCGTGGTGATGGTGACGCACGACCTCGACACGCTGGTGTCTTTGTCCGACAAGATAGCCGTGCTGGCAGAGCAAAAGTTGATTGTGTACGGATCGCTGAAAGAAGCGATTTCAGTGAAACACCCGTTCATACTCAATTTTTTTCTCGGCGAACGCGGATTGCGCGCGCTGTCGGCGGTCGGTGCATTGGAAAAATTGGGATAAAACGGCAGGAACTGAAGGGAGATAGTCATGGAAAACCGCGCGCATGCCCTTGCGGCAGGCTTGTTCACTCTGGTGCTGGGAGCGGCGCTGGCGGCAGTGGCGCTGTGGTTCAGCAAGGACGATATAAAGCTGATTCCCTATGTCATGACCACGTCGAGTTCGGTGACCGGACTGAAGGTCGAGGCGCCGGTGTTTCCCTGGAGGTGGTTGCCGGCAACGCGGGAGCGCAGCCGTTGCTTCGACGAGCTGCGGACCGGTGCGATGCCGACGTAGAGCAGGCCCCAGCCGTCTTGGGTGGGGTGGGGTGGGGCGGGCGTTCCGAGCAGGGCGCGGTC
>JAENXP010000365.1 GCA_016649475.1 Burkholderiales bacterium
CAGTACCCGTACCCCGGTCAGCGGTCCGCTCATGTCGTGCTCCTGTTACTTCGGAAACCTGGCGCTGCGCTTTTCCAGGAACGCTGCGATGCCCTCGCGCGCTTCCGGTTGGTGCAGCAAATCGGAAAAGGACTCGCGCTCCAGTTCCAGGTGGCTGGCGAGTTCGGGGCAGACCGACTGGTTCACCAGGCGCTTGATCCGGCCGATGGCACCGCTCGCGCCCTGCGCCAGTTTCGCCGCCCAGGCTTCGGCCTCGGCCCGTGCCTGGCCCGGCTCGACCAGGCGGTTGATGACTCCGGCCTGGTACAGGCGTTCCGCGCCTATGGGCGTACCCTCCATCAGCAGTTCGCTCGCGAGCTGCAGCGGCAGCGCCCGCGGCAGCAGCAGGCTGGGCCCGCCGTCGGGCGACAGGCCGATTTTCACGTAGGCCATGGTGAAGCGTGCATCGCGCGCGGCCACGATCAGGTCGCAGGCGAGCGCGAGCGAGAAGCCGGCGCCGGCCGCGTTGCCTTCGATTGCCGCGATGACGGGTTTGGGGAACTGGCGCATGCTGCGTATCAGTTCGTTCAGTACGCCGATGCGCGCGACAATGGCCGCGCGCGGCTGGTCCTGGAATTCGCGCAGGCTGGCCAGATTGCCGCCGCTGCAAAAATGCGCGCCGGCTCCGCTCAGCACCGCCGCGCCCACGGCGGGATCGGCGGCGGCGAGGCGCAAGGCGTCGGCGGCGGCGCGGCTGAGCTCAGGCATCAGCGCGTTCCTCTGCGCCGGATTGTCGATGGTCAGCAGCAACACGCCATCACGGGTTTGCACATCGAGATTTGCGTTCATAGGGGCCTGGTCTTTGCGCAGTGGAAGCCATGCCAACATAGCAGATCGAGCCCGGGCCGGCAAAAAAGTTCGCCCCGCGCGCAGCCAATTTCTGCAGGCTGAAAGCGGCAGAACCGGCGGCAGAACCAGGGATCGGGCGCAGGTTCACGGTGATATAATTCAAGCGGCCGATCGCGCCATCCCAAGGACATTCCGAGGACTCCCCATGGATCTGAATTACACCAAGGAAGAACAGGCTTTTCGCGAAGAAGTGCGCAGCTTCGTGCACGACAATCTGCCCAAGGATATCGCCGACAAGGTGCTGCATCACAAGCGCCTGGTCAAGGACGACTGGGTACGCTGGCAGAAGATATTGTTCAAGAAGGGCTGGGTCGCCCCCAACTGGCCGAAGGAGTACGGCGGCTGCGCCTGGACGCCGATCCAGCAGCACATATTCGACGAGGAATGCGGCTATGCCGGCGCGCCGCGGGTGATGCCCTTCGGCCTGGTGATGGTGGCGCCGGTAATCCAGCATTTCGGCAGCAAGTGGCAAAAGGAACACTACCTGCCGCGCATCCTGTCCTCGGAAGACTGGTGGGCGCAGGGTTACAGCGAGCCCGGCTCCGGTTCCGACCTGGCTTCGGTCAAGACCAAGGCCGTCCGCCAGGGAGATCACTACATCGTCGACGGCCAGAAAACCTGGACCACGCTGGGCCAGTACGCCAACATGATTTTCTGCCTGGTGCGCACCGACACCACGGTGAAAAAACAGGAAGGCATTTCCTTTTTGCTGATCGACATGACCGCGCCCGGTGTGACCGTGCGCCCGATCATTACCCTGGACGAGGAGCACGAGGTCAACGAGGTGTTCTTCGACAACGTCAAGGTCCCGGCCGAAAACCTGGTCGGCGAGGAGGGCAAGGGCTGGACCTATGCCAAGTTCCTGCTCGGCCACGAGCGCACCGGCATCGCCCGCGTGGGCGAATCCAAGCGCGAACTGGAGCAGTTGAAAGCGATCGCCGGCAAGCAATTGCGCAACGGCAAACCGCTGATGCAGGACCCGCGGTTTCGCGACCGAGTGACCGCAGTGGAAGTCGAGCTGATGGCGCTGGAAATCACGCTGCTGCGCGTTTTGTCTTCGCGCACCAAACCCGGCCCCGAGGCTTCCATACTCAAGATCAAGGGCACGGACATTCAGCAGGCGCTGACCGAGCTGACCATGGAAGCGATGGGGCCTTATGCGCTGCCGTTCCGCCCGGAGGCGCGCGACGCCGCCTGGAAAGGCGAACCGGTGGGGCCCGAATACGCCGCGTCGGCCGCTGCGGTCTACTTCAATTATCGCAAGACTTCGATTTACGGCGGATCGAACGAGATCCAGCGCAACATTATTTCGCAAATGGTACTGGGGCTCTGACATGGATTTCATCTTCAGCGACGAACAGCAGCAACTGCGCGACAGCCTGCAGAAATACATAAGCAAGGAATACGGCTTCGAAGCACGCAAGGCGATCATCGCCTCGAAGCAGGGATTTTCCGACAAGGTGTGGGCGCAGTTCGCCGACATGGGCCTGCTCGGTGTGGCGTTCGACGAGGCGCACGGCGGCTTCAGCGGCACTTCGGTCGACACCATGCTGGTGATGACCGAACTGGGCCGCGGCATCGTGGTCGAACCGTATTTTTCCACCGTGGTCCTGGGCGGCAGCCTGGTGGATCTAGCCGGCAGCGAGGCGCAAAAGCAGGCGGTCCTGTCCGAAGTGGCGCAGGGCAAGCTGCTGCTCGCGGCGGCGCTGGGCGAGCCGGACTCGCGCTATGAACTGAACTGCGTCGAGACCACCGCCAAGCGCGACGGCGCGGGTTATGTGCTGAACGGCCACAAGGCGGTGGTGCTGCACGGCGAGAGCGCCGACAAGCTGGTGGTGTCGGCGCGCACCGCGGGCGGCGCGCGCGAGGCCAAGGGCATCAGCCTGTTCCTGGTGGACAGGTCGGCTGCCGGCATCGCGGTGCAGGCTTATCGCACCATCGACGGCATGCGCGCTGCCGAAATCAGGTTCACCAACGTCAAGGTCGGTGCCGACGGCGTGCTCGGGGAAGTCGACAATGCGCTGCCGGTGCTCGAGCGTGCGGCCGATTTTGCCGTGTCGGCGCTGTGCGCCGAAGCCGTGGGCGCGATGGAAGCGCTGAATGCGGCCACCTTCGAATACCTGAAGACGCGGCAGCAGTTCGGCCGGCCTATCGGCAGCTTCCAGGCCCTGCAGCACCGCGCGGTGGACATGATGATCCATTGCGAGCAGTCGCGCTCGCTGGCACTGCTCGCGTCGGTAAAGGTGCAGTCGGAGGATCCGAACGAACGCAAGCGCACGGTGTCGGCGGCAAAGATCCACATCGGCCGCTCCGGCCGTGCGATCGGCGAGGAGGCGATACAACTGCATGGCGGCATGGGTGTGAGCAACGAGCTCGCTGCCGGCCATTACGCCAAGCGCCTCGCCATGATCAACGCCACCCTGGGCGACGCAGAGCACCACTTCGAGCGCTTCGCCAGCGCCACGTAGAACATCGAATGCTGATTTGCGCGCTGCGCGCGCTAACCGCGTCTTCTGTACGGATGAAAAGCGCATCCGTACAGAAGACGCGGTTATGATTTAAAGCAAGAACCGGTCAGGTTTTCTTACAAGATCGTGGATTGCGTACGGATGGTTTTTTCATCCGTACGCAATCCACGATCGGCGCGGACGGCTTCTCGTCCGCGAAAAAAGCGCAATCCCTATCAACGTTTGTCGAGGCTTCCATGACTACCAATATGCAAGTCCTGCTCGCCAGCCGCCCCACGGGCTGGGTGACGGAGGAGAATTTCAGGATCGTGACCACCCCGGTTCCCGTGCCGGCCGACGGGCAGGTGCTGGTGCGCATCCATTACCTGTCGCTAGACCCGTATATGCGCGGGCGCATGGACGACACCAAGTCCTATGCGGCGAAGCAGGAACTTAACGAAGTCATGGGCGGTCGCACAGTCGGCGAAGTGATCGAATCGAAGAACCCGAAATTCAAG
>JAENXP010000188.1 GCA_016649475.1 Burkholderiales bacterium
GCCGGCGCCGGTGACGATGGCAACTTTGTGTTGTGGGTTCATGCTTCAGTCTCCGTTTGTCCGAGGTTTGTCGAGGATGTCTGTTCCACTTTCATACTAGCGCAGCCAGGCCCGACCGTCGCGGCGCGCACCAGAGGTTCCGATGCCGGTCACGGCTTCAGGGCGAACAGTTTTTCGATGCGGGCGGTCTCTTCGGCGGAAATATTCGCGAAGCGGCACCCGGAGCTTTGCACCTGTCTGCCGTCGGCAAGGGTGATCATTTGCGAATAGCGCACCTCCATGTCGACAACGATCGACTCACCGTCCGGAGCCTCGATGCGGCAGCCTTGGAGCATCGTGCCCGGTTCCAGGCTGATCGCCGGATCGTACTGCAGGAAGCCGATACCACCCTTGCTCACGTTCGCTATGGTGCCGTCGAAGGGCATCGGGCCGGCTTCGTCCACTATACAGCGCAGTTCGCGCTGCTGCGGGACCTCGGCACGCTCGTCGACGCGCCGCCTGTGGCCCGCGACGATTTCGGGAAAGCGCAACCTGATTCCGGCAGTGCCTTCGTGCGGCCGGGTCGGCTTGGGGTCTGCCGCCGCGAATTCGACGCGCCAGCCGCCGGGTTCGGCATGAAAGATCGCGCGCGACCGGGCCAGCAGCGCCTTGTTGGCCTCTTCGTCCGTGCTGAGTTCGATGATGATGTAGGCATGCTGCGGATCGATGAAGCGCACGCGCGACCAGAACGGCAGCCTGCCCGCACCCAGGTCGGCGACTATGGGCTCGCTGCGCACTAACAGGGAATTGAGCACGCGCGTGATTTCTTCCGGCGTGCGCAACATTTGGCCCACGAGAGAGAAGGTCGGTTTCGGATCGGGAGGCGTCATGACGGCTTGCGAGGGGAAGCGGATGGGCGCTTATCGGCCCCGTTGCCGGCAGTATAAACGCAAGCGATGATCGGCGAGCGGGCGCATCGGGGGAGACTGGCAGGCTGGAGATCTGCCCGGTTTCACACCAGGTACAGGCGCGTTGCCTCCAACAGCATGCGCACTACGCCGCTCACCAGCAGCGCCACGCCTACAGACAGCGACACCGAGATCAGTGCCTCCTTGCGGCCGATGGTCTTGAGCATGACGGCAAAGGTGGAAATGCAGGGGATGTAAAAGGTCAGGAACAGCAGGAAGGTCGTGATCTGCACCCAGTCGAGCTGGCTGTCGATCTCGAAGGTCCCCAGCGCCTGATAGATCATCAATAGCGACAGTTCCTTTCTCAGGACGCCGAACAGGATGGGCACCCCGAGCACGACCGGCAGGCCCAGCCACCAGGCGGTCACAGGCGTAAACAGCGTGTTGATGTAGGTATCGGCGCCGACGTGGTGCAGCAAGGCGAGCACCACGCTGCCCCCGACCAGGAGCGGGGTGACGATGGTAAGTATGTCCTCGGTCCGTTCCCAGGTTTCCGACAGCATGGAGCGCCAATGCGGCAGCGCGTAGGGCGGGATTTCCTGCACCTGCCCCGGGCCGAATTCGTGCCGGTTGCGCGCGAGCAGGCGTCCCATCAGGGCGACGACCACGATGGTCAGTGCGAATATGGCGAACACCCCCGTGCCGCCCAGGTACTTGCCGGCCAGTGCCAGAATGATGGCCGAACGCGCCGAACAGGGGACGAAAGTGATCAGCACCGAGGCGATCACCCGCTCGCGGCCGCTCGAAACCTTCGCCGCCGCCGAAATCGCCGGGACATTGCAGCCCAGGCCGGTTAGAAAAGGCACGGCGACGCCGCCGTGCAGGCCGATTTGATGGAAGCCGCGGTCGACGACGAAGGCGATACGCTGCATCACGCCGGTTTCCTCCAGCGCCACCAGCAGCAACACCAGCGGCAGCATATAGGGTACGACGATGCCGACCAGGCCGATGAGGCCGTCGGTCACTGCGCGGCCGATGACACCACCGGTCGAAGTAGGCTGCCAGCCGGCCAGCGCATCGACCAGGCGCGCCGCGGTCATGGAATCGAGCCAGGTGCTGACCTCGAACACCATGAACAACACGGCGGCAAATACCGTCAGGCTGCCGATCAGGCCCCACTGCGGATGCAGGAACAACTCGTCCAGCCAGTAACGCCAGCCCCGGCCCTCGTGTGGAGCACCCATGCGGGTACTGGCCTCGAACAGGGTGGCGGCGCGGTGATGGCGGTCGGCATGCAGTTCCTCTTCCAGAGGACGCGGGAGCCCGCCCGCGGCTTCGCCGCACAATCGCTGCAATTGCGGCAGCAGTTGCGGAAAGTGCTGGCCGAGTTCGTCGTGGAAATAAGGGTCGCCCGCGGCGACCTGCATCAACAGCAGCGGGTGGGGCACGCGGAACGCCGCGTGTATCTCCGGGACGTTCAGCGCCTGGCTCAGGGGCTGGAGGCTGTCGCAGATGTGTTTGCTTGCCGGTTGCGGCAAGGGGCAGGTGGCGTCGCGCACCGTGGCCACGGCGGTGGTAAACAGCTGCGACAGGCCTTGTCCCATCAGCGCCACGATCGGCACCACCGGCATGCCCAGGAGCTTTTCCAGGGTCTTGACGTTGATGTGCAGGCCTTTGTTCCAGGCTTCGTCCATCATGTTCAGTGCCAGGACCATGGGCCGGCCGAGTTGCGACAGTTCCAGCGTGAGTTCCAGATGGCTTTCCAGCCGCGTGGCATCCACCACCTGTACTATCAGGTCGGGCGGCGCGAACGGCGCTGGAGGGCCGCCGGGCTCGTGTACGGATATCGGGGGACGCTCGTCGCCCCACAGGAGAAACTTCAACGCGGGCAGATCGTCCACGCCCAGATGGTGCAGGGCGGCTATGCTCGGAAGTTCGATCACGCTCGCTTCGTCGAAGCCGATCTGCACCGTGCATTCTTCGTAGGCGCGCTCGGTGCCGGCCAGTCGGCCGGTGCGCGGCGCCGTGCTCGATACCGCATTGAACAGCGTGCTCTTGCCGGCATTGGGCATGCCGACCAAAGCAATGCGCAAGCGCCGCTCGCCGCGGAACAAGGGCGTGCGCAAGGGCACCGTGGCCTGGTGCACTGCGTGCTTGGGTTCGCTGGTCGCTTTCCTGTCCACCAGTCATTATAATGGCATCCTGACCTCGATCATCCGGCGTCTAGACCGGGCCTGAATTGCAATCAGCGGGACCATCAAGGAGACAAGTTCATGAGCAAAGGAATTGCGCGCGGTATTTTTGCGGGCTGCACGGCGGCTATTGCGCTGGCGCTCGCCGCCCCGCTTGCGGGCGCGGCGGACAAGCAGGTCGAACTCAAGTTCGCCCATTGGCTGCCGGCGCAGCATCCGCTGGCGAAGCTCGGCTTCATACCCTGGGCGAAGTCGGTCGAAGCCGCTTCCAAGGGCTCGATCAAGGTCACCATATATCCGGCGCAGCAGCTGGGCAAAGCCCCAAGTCACTACGACATGGCGCGCGACGGCATCGCCGACGTCACCTGGGCCAACCCGGGCTATCAGGCGGACCGCTTCCCGATATTCGGCGTGAGCGAACTGCCGTTCCAGTTTTCCAGTCCCGGCAACGGCTCGCAGGCCCTGGATGCCTGGTATCGCGGCTATGCCGCCAAGGAAATGAAAGATGTGCACTTCTGCTTTGCCCATCTGCACATAGGCGCGATTCACTCGAAAACGCCGATTACGGAGCCCGAACAGATCAAGGGCATGAAAATACGGCCTGCCCACGGCACCATGGCGCAGTTCGTCACGCTGCTCGGCGGCACCAGCGTGCAGGTGTCCGCGCCGGAAGCGCGCGACGCGCTGGAAAAAGGCGTGGCCGACGCGATCACCTTTCCCTGGCATTCGATCATCACCTTCGGCATCGACAAGGTGGTCAAGTACCACACGGATATGAGGTTGTATGCGGCCACCTTTGTGTGGAGCATGAACAAGGACTTCTACCAGAAGCTGTCTTCCGAGCAGAAAAAGGTGATCGACGACCACTGCAGCAATGAGTGGGCGGCCAAGGTCGGCGCCGACTGGGGCAACGACGAGGATTCCGGTCAGGCGATGATGGCGAAGTTGCCCGGTCATACCATCGTCAAGGTGACCGATGCCCAACGCGTAGCCTGGCGCAGGGCCGCCGAGCCGCTCACGGCGACCTGGCTGGCAAAGCCGAACAGCTCGGGGATCAACGCGCAGGAGGCGCTCGACTCCTTCCGCAAGACTCTCGAGAAGTACAACGCGGCTTACTAGTCCCGCTCCCCGCGTCCTGGACCTCCCTCGCGCACCAGCCGGGGGAGGGCGGTTAGCGCGCCGCCCCCGGCCCACTCCTGACCACCGGAGACTCCGCCATGCTCAATAAGATCCTCGCGTTTACGGAATCGGTGGCGGCTTTTTTTCTGCTCTTGGTCGCGGCATTGACCTTTTTCAATGTGTGTGTGCGCTACCTGTTCCATACGCAGATACCTGACTGGTTCGACCTGTCCAAGCAGTTCCAGGCTATCGCCATCGTCTGGGGTATAGCCCTCGCCACCTACCGCGGCAGCCACATCTGCGTCGACATCCTGTGGGAAAATTGCGGCAGCGTCTGGCGCCGCCGCATCGATCTGTTTGCCACTGCCGTGACCCTGCTGTTGCTGGCGCCCATGGCGTGGATGATTTTTATCATCGTGGCCAATATGGGCAGCGAAGTCACCAGCGACCTGCGCCTGCCGCTGCGCTATTTTTATATCATTGCCGCGTTTGGCGCGGTGGCCGCTGCGATCCTCGCGGGCAAGCGCATCCTGATGCTGATTGCGGATCGTGCGCCCGGCGGCGCAGGGACGGAGCGGCCGGATGGATAGGGACCTGGTTGCGCTGCTCGGCTTCGTGCTGATGTTCGTGCTGATGGCGCTGCGCGTGCCGATTGGCGTCGCCATGGGACTTTCCGGCATTCTCGGTTTCGCCGCACTCTCCGGCCTGGGGCCGGCGCTGAGGCTGCTCGGCCAGGTGCCGCTGTCGGTATTGAGTGACTACAACCTGTCCATCATTCCGATGTTCATACTGATGGGGGCATTTTCGGCCGGCGCCGGCATGAGCCGCGAGTTGTTCGCCGCCGGCATCGCCTGGCTGGGCCACCGGCGCGGCGGGCTTGCTCTGGCCACCATCACCGCCTGCGGCGGCTTTGCCGCGATCAACGGCTCGTCGGTGGCGA
Source organism: Burkholderiales bacterium (assembly GCA_016649475.1). GTDB lineage: Bacteria > Pseudomonadota > Gammaproteobacteria > Burkholderiales > SG8-39 > 2-12-FULL-64-23. Next base: position 5,139 of record JAENXP010000188.1, read on the forward strand.
CGGCAGCCACCATGACCCAGGTCGCACTGCCGGAGATGCGCAAGGCCGGCTACGATCCCGGCCTGTCCGCCGGCCTGATTGCGGCAGGCGGCACCCTGGGCATCATGATTCCGCCGTCGGTGATACTGGTGCTCTACGGCATCATGACCGAGACCGATATCAAGCAGCTGTTTTTTGCCGGCGCGGTGCCGGGAATACTTGCGATGCTTTTTTATACGCTGGTAATCGTGTTTCTCGGCTGGCGTCATCCGGAGAGCATGCCGCGCGGACCACGGCACGGCTGGCATGAGCGGTTTTCAACGCTCAGGAGTCTTTGGGCCACGCTGCTGCTGTTCCTGCTGGTGCTGGGCGGCATGTATCTGGGCGTATTCACCGCCACCGAAGCGGCCGGCGTCGGCGCCATGGGCGCGCTCGCTATCGGCCTCGCGCGCGGGCAGCTCAAGGTGCGGCAGATCAAGGAAACGCTGATCGGTTCGCTGCGCGTTTCCGCGGCGATCCTGACCATCGTGCTGGGCGCCTATCTGTTCGGCTATTTCCTCACCATTACCCAGTTCACGCAGAATTCGATCGAGTTTCTGGTGCACCTGCCGGTAGGCGCGTA
>JAENXP010000695.1 GCA_016649475.1 Burkholderiales bacterium
CATGCTTCCCTTCCCGCCAACTCACGAACCGCATGAACCAAAACCGCATGAACCAAACCCTAGTGATCCTCGCCGTCGGATTGTCGCCGGCGCTCGTAGGCGAACACACGCCCAACCTGAAACGCCTGGCGCAACGTGGCGGCATGCGGCCGCTGAACACCGTCGTCCCTGCGGTGACCTGCAGCGTCCAATCCACACTTGTGACCGGGCTGATGCCCAGCGGCCATGGAGTGGTGGCCAACGGCTGGTACTTCAGGGTTCTGGCGGAGATCTGGCTGTGGCGGCAGTCGAACCGTCTGGTGGCGGGGGAAAAGATCTGGGACGCGGCCAAGGCCCGCGACCCAAGCTTCACCTGCGCCAAGATGTTCTGGTGGTACAACATGTATTCGAGCGCGGACTGGAGCGCCACGCCCCGCCCGATGTATCCGGCCGACGGCCGTAAGCTTCCCGATCACTATACGCATCCCGAGGATCTGCACGACGAACTGGACGCAAGGCTCGGAAAATTCCCGCTGTTCAAGTTCTGGGGGCCACTCACAGACGTCACCTCGACGCAATGGATCGCTGCATCGACGTCGCACGTAATGGAAACGCGAAATCCGACGCTCACGCTGACTTATCTGCCCCATCTGGACTACAACCTCCAGCGCCTCGGACCGGACGTGAATCATCCGCGCATCCAGCAGGATCTGAAGGAACTTGACGCGGCCTGCGGTTTGCTGATCGATCATGCGGCGGCGAGCGGTCGCGCAGTGATCGTCGTTTCGGAATACGGCATTACGCCGGTGGCAGACGCAGTTCACATCAATCGGGCCCTGCGGCAGGCCGGACTGATCCGGGTCCGTCCGGAGGAATTCGGACGCGAAATTCTCGATGCGGGGGCGAGCACCGCATTTGCGATCGCCGACCATCAGATCGCCCACGTTTACATCAACGACCCCGGCCGGATCGCAGAGGTTCGTGCCCTGATCGAGCGCCTGGACGGTGTGGAGGCGGTGCTCGACGAAAGCGGCAAGCGAGCCGCCGGCCTGGATCACGAACGTTCGGGTGAACTGATCGCGGTGGCGAAATCCGATCGCTGGTTCAGTTATTACTACTGGCTCGACGACCGCGTTGCCCCCGATTTTGCGCGCACCGTGGATATTCATCGCAAGCCGGGATACGATCCGGTTGAATTGTTCGTCGATCCGCAAATCCGGTTTCCGACGCTGGCGATCGGATGGCGGCTCGCCAAACGCAAGCTCGGCATGCGCACATTGCTGGACGTGATCCCATTGAGACACACAGCGTTGGTCAAAGGCTCGCATGGCCGGATCGGCGGCGACCCGGCGCATGGGCCGCTGGTGATCAGCTCAAGAGCCGACCGACTGCCCGCCGGCGCAGTGGAGGCGACCGCCTTCAAACAGCTGGTGCTGGATCATCTGTTTTCCTGAGCTACGCTGCGCCGCCCGCCGGCAGCATATTGCTGCAGACGCGATCAACCGGCTAACGGCCCGAGTTCGAGCGCCGTCTCGGGGCATGCGTCGATACACAGGCGACAGGTGTGGCAGTCCCGTGGGTTCGCCAGATAGGCCTGCTTGCCGCCGTGCGCCCATGCCCTGAGTTTGCCGCGAACGGACAGCTTCGACCTGTCCTGCGGGTCGAGCTTACGGATCTCGAACACCTTGAACGGGCAGACCTGGACGCACGCTCCCGAGCCTTCGCACCGGTTCCTGTCTATCACCGGGGCGATCTTTCCGGAAAATTCCCCGCAGCTCGGATTCGTTATCCTGATCGAGGCAAGCGGATCTGCTTTCATCGGAGAATTGTAGCCCAAGCCGACGCCGCACAATCACCTACCGCAACATGAACCGGTTTCTGCTGTGCGCGAGATTCGATGCCGATATGCGCGCTGCCCATCCATACAGCAGCGTGTATGTGAACGATCGGAACAGCGACGCGGCCGCAGCCTACACCATCGGCAATCTGCGCCTGGGCTTCGAGCAGAAGAAAGGCGACTGGCGCATCGCCGAAACGCTGCGCATCGACAACTTCACCGACCGTACCTACA
>JAENXP010000173.1 GCA_016649475.1 Burkholderiales bacterium
GATCCAGCCTTTTTCATCCGGCAATTTTCCCAGACCGAAGGCCTTGGCAATTTTTTCCGGCTCGGCGAAGGCAAAACCGACGTCGATGGCGAAGTCCTTCCTGTCCGCATACTCCACTTCGGCTTCGGCCAGCGCCGATGCGCAGTCGAAGCACCAGTTCACCGGCTTCAGGCCGCGATAGACGTAACCCATCTCGAGGATCCTGCCCAGCGTGCGGATTTCGTCGGCCTCGTTGCCATAGGCCATGGTCTGGTAGGGCCGCTCCCAGTCGCCGAGCACGCCCAGGCGCTGAAAATCCTTCTTCTGCCGCTCGATCTGCTCCGCCGCATAGGCGCGGCACAGGCTTTGCGTCTTCTCCACCGGCAGGTTCTTGCCATGCTGCTTTTCGATCTCGCGCTCGATCGGCATACCGTGGCAGTCCCAGCCGGGGACGTACACGGCGTCGAAGCCGGCCATGTTGCGCGACTTGACGATGATGTCCTTGAGAATCTTGTTGATCGCGTGGCCGATGTGGATGTCGCCGTTGGCATAGGGCGGGCCGTCGTGCAGGATGAATTTCGGCCGGCCCGCGGAGGCGGCACGTATTTTCTGGTAAAGCCGTCCTTCCTGCCAGTGCTTGACCCACTGCGGCTCGCGCCTGGCGAGGTCCCCGCGCATGGGGAAGGGTGTGTCGGGAAGATTCAGGGTGTTCTTGTAATCAGCCATTTTGCATTTCTAAAGTATTGTTGAATCGATTTTGGACGCATTTCAGAATGAGGCGATGCAGCGCTCAAGCGCGCACGCTCGCGGCAAGAAAGTCCCTGGCTTCATCGCAATCCCGGGCGATGCGGATTCTGAGCGACTCGAGGTCGGCGAATTTTTCTTCGTCGCGAATCTTGTGCAGAAAGTCGATGCGCAGATGCTGGCCGTAGAGATCGCCGGTGAAATCGAACAGGTGCACTTCCAGCTTGGCACGCCCGCTGTCGTCGACCGTCGGGCGCAACCCCAGGCTCGCCGCGCCGTAGCGCGTGATTCCGTTCCCATCGACGGTGCGCACTGCAAAGATTCCGTACAGGGGCGGGCGATTGTGCCGCAGTTGTACATTGGCCGTGGGATAGCCGATGGTGCGACCGAGTTTGTCGCCGTGCACCACGCGGCCGCTGATGCTGTAAGGCCGGCCTAGCAGCGCTTCGGCTTCGGCCAGGCGGCCCGCGGCGAGCGCCGAGCGCACCGACGAGCTCGACACGCGCACGCCGTCCTGTGCCACCGTGCGCATCGCCTCCAGTCCGAATCCGTGTTTGGCCGAAGCCTCCTGCAACAGGGCGAAATCGCCCGCGCGGCGAGCGCCGAAGCGAAAGTCGTCACCGATCAACAGCCAGCGCATGCCCAAACCCTGCAGCAGCACGTGCTCGATGAAATCCTGCGGCGAGCGGTTGGCATAGGCGCGATTGAAACGGCTGACCTGCACGCATTCGACGCCGTGCGCCGCAAGCAGCTCGAGCTTCTCGCGCAGCGACGTAAGCCGCGTCGGCGCGGTTCGCGGCGCGAACAACTCGAGCGGATGCGGCTCGAAGGTGAGCACGCAGGCCCGCAGGCCGAGGGCGCGAGCCTGCTCCCTGAGCCGCGCGAGCATCGCCTGATGGCCTCGGTGCACGCCGTCGAAGTTGCCGATAGTCAGCGCCGTCGGCGACTGGCTGCGTGCGGAAATGGTGCGCGAAACCCGCATGTTCAGAATTCGCCCTGGAAAGCTAAAATCCTGAATTATAGCGGCTTTCCACCATCTTCGGGACGCGAATCCGGCGCGCGCCGGGCGCGGTGGAGCTCACGCCAACGCGCCGGCGCGCGCCGCGGTCGAGTTCTTGAAAGCGAAAAATATCGCGCCCAGGAGCAGCACCGAAAACCAGACAAGCGACCATTCGGGCAGCTGCAATCCCAGTATCGGCTCATGCGGCGCAGTGCACTCCCCGCTCGCATGGAACAGCCAGGGCAATAGCCTGGCTGTGGGAAGGTCGTTGATGAACTGCTCCAGCACGTCGATGCCGCAACCGAATTTCGGGTGGTAAAGCACCCACACGTGGCGTATCGCGACGCCGAGTCCGGCGAAGGCGGCCAGCGCCAGCGCGGCGAAATATCCGGCTGCACCGCGGCCTTGCGGCTGGCGTATCACCGCCACCAGCGCGATCAAGGCGAACAACAGAAAGCTCGCGCGCTGCAGCACGCACAGCGGACAAGGCGCCTGGCCCTTGAGGTGCTGCAACACCAGTGCGCCCCCCAGCAACGCGAGTGGAATCAGCGCGAACCCCGCGAATATCGGCCGCGGTCTCAACCCGAAATTCTTCATGCGGCGCTTTTTTCCATGGGGCTAACCGAGTTTGGGGTTGAGGGTGTAGCTGCCGGCGCAGCTGGCTTTGGCCAGCACATGCCCCTCGATCGCCTTCAGCACCTCGGCGCCCTGGAACACGCCACTGACCGGACAGGCTGCGCAGTCCAGCGCATACAGCGTAAAAACGTAGTGGTGCAGAATCTCGTCGTTCCACGGCGGGCAGGGCCCGTCGTAGCCGAAATACTTGCCGTCCATGTCCTTGTCACCGGCAAACCAGCCGGTGTAGTCATTCAGCCCCTGGCGCGTGCCGTGCTTCGCCTGCGGCCCCGCCTTTCCGCGCGCGCTGACGCCGTCGGAAAACTCGCCTTCTGCGATCGCGCTCATCCCCGCGGGGATGTCCACCAGGACCCAGTGATAAAAATCCACGCGCGGCAAACTGGCCGGAACGCTGCGCCCCTCCTTGTTTACGTCATCGCCTTTGCTCGGCACGTCGCGATCGTGGCAGATCAGCACGAAGGACTTGGTATCGGCCGGCGCGCCGCTCCAGCTCAGCTGCGGGTTGCGGTTGGAAGAAAGTGCGACGTGCTCGGTCGCGTGCGGCACCGCGAACGCATAGGCGCCGGGAATGCGCTGATTGTCGCCGAAGCTCGAACTGTCAAGTTTCATATCCTATCTCCTGCCATGGAAAGAATTCGATGCAAAGGCCGCGAAAAATGCGGACCAACAAATCCAAAACATTTACGCGCCGGTTGGACTCAAGGCCCGCGCATTAGTTCAGCCGCGCGCATACCAGTCGCAGCGCAGCGGCTTTGCCGCGGATCTCGTCCGCGTCGGGCGCATCCGGGCGCCGCTCCAGATAGTCCTGCAAATCGGCGAGAGCGGCGCGGAAACAGTCCAGCCGCAAATAGGCCAGGCCCCGGTCGCGCACCTCCTCGGCCGCATGCGGCGCCACCATCACCATGCGCTGCATCACCTCCAGCATATTCTGCGCCTCCTCCGACTGCAGGTAAATGCCTTTGAGGTTGCGTAGCAGGCGCGCGAGTATCTGCCGCGGTGTTGCCACCTGCAGGAACCGCGACAGCGGCAGCGCATCGGCTTCGCCCTGTGGCAGCACCTGCACCAGGCGTGCACGCAACTCCGCTTCCGATTGCGCCTCGCCGCCGCAGAAGGGATCCAGAACCAACTGCCCCCCGGTCACGCGCAGCTTGACCAGAAAATGACCGGGAAAGGACACGCCCTGCAAACGCAGGCCCAGGCGCCGGCCGATTTCCATGTACAGAATCGACAGCGTGATCGGTATCCCGGCGCGCCGCTCCAGCACCTGGTTGAGGTAGCTGTTGCGCGGATCGTAATAGTCTAGCGCGTCGCCGCGAAAACCCAGTTCGCCGAACAGGTGCCGGTTCAGCGCGACAAGCTTCTGCTCGGCGAACGCATCGCCGGCGACGCGGCCCTTTACCGTTGCGGCAAGCGCATCGATACGCGCCAGGTAGTGCGCGACGTCCAGTTCTGGATAGGCGTCCTGCGCGATCAGCAGACAGGCTTCGGCCAGACAAAAGTCTTCCCGGCACAGCAACGCGGAGAATCGTTCCAGGCGGTATTGCGGTTCCATTCCTTCCATCGAACAGTGCAATCTATTCAGCGGCACGCCGCGCAAAATCCCCGATGCGAAAGCCGAGCAACCACAGCGTCGCGAAATAGACGGCGGCGCCCAGGCAAACCATACCAAGCAGACCCGCCATGCGCAGCTGCCATGCCGCCGCCAGCCACCAGCTCTCGCTGCCCATCGCCCCCCATAACACCGCAGCCATGACGAGCAGCGCCAGCGCCAGCTTGAAACCGAATTTGCCCCACTCCGGCTGCGGCTGATAGATGCGGTGCTGGCGCAGCTTATAGTACAGCAGGCCGGCGTTGAGGCAAGCGCCCAGTCCGATCGCCAGCGCAAGACCGGCGTGCTTGAGCGGCCCGATCAGGACGAGGTTCATCAGCTGTGTCGCGACCAGGGTGATAACCGCGATTTTTACCGGTGTACGAATATTCTGGCGCGCATAAAACCCAGGGGCCAGCACTTTCACCAGGATCAGGCCGACAAGTCCGATGCTGTAGGCGACCAGCGCCCGGCGCGTCATCCACACATCATCGACGCTGAACTGGCCGTAGTGAAACAAGGTGCTGATCAGCGGTACGGCCAGTAGCGCCAATGCCACCGCCGCCGGCAGCGCCAGCAGCAAAGTCAGGCGCAGACCCCAGTCGAGCAAACGGCTGTACTGCTCGGTGGCATCGCTCGAATAGTATTTGGACAGGCTCGGGAGCAGTATGGTGCCCAGCGCCACGCCGAGCATGCCGGTGGGAAATTCCATCAGGCGGTCGGCATAGTACAACCAGGACACACTGCCGTTGGCGAGGAAAGAGGCAAAAATGGTATTGATCAGCAGCGACACCTGGGCGATGGAAACGCCGAACACCGCCGGCCCCATTTGCCTGAGTACGCGCTTGACTCCCGCATCCCAGAAATCTGCGCGCAGGCGCGGCAGCATGCCGATTTTGGCCAGATAAGGCAGTTGCAGCGCGAGTTGCAACACGCCGCCGCCCAGCACCGCCCAGGCCAGCACCAGCACCGGCGGACGAAAATAGGGCGCGAGCACCAGCGCACAAAAAATAAAACTCAGGTTGAGCAGTGTCGGCGTAAATGCCGGCACGGCGAAACGGCTCCAGGTGTTGAGGATGCCACCGGCAAGCGAAACCAAGGAAATGAACAACAGGTAGGGAAAGGTGACGCGCAGCATCGCCACCGTGAGCGCGAATTTCTCCGGTGTGGCGGAGAATCCGGGCGCGCTGACATAAATGATCCAGGGAGCCGCCAGGATGCCGAGGACACTGACCGCGAATACGGCGAGCGAGAGCGCGGTGGCAACACGATCGACCAGCAGCCTGGTCTCCGACTCTCCGTTGCGGGTCCGGTACTCCGCGAGTATGGGGACGAAAGCCTGGGAAAATGCGCCTTCGGCAAACAGGCGCCGCAGCAAGTTGGGAATGCGAAAAGCGACAAAAAAAGCGTCGGTAGCGAGCCCGGCCCCGAAAAGGCGTGCGATCACCGCGTCGCGCACGAAGCCTAGAATACGGGACACCAGCGTCATGCTGCTCACCGTGGCGAGCGCGCGCAGTAGATTCATGGCCCGATTATACGAAAATGAAGTTTCAGTGCAGGCCAATGCGCGAAGCGGGTTGTGCCGGAACTAAAATGCGCTTGCATAACAGGGACTAAGTCAGTATCATTGCGCCCTTTCTTGCTCCTCACTCGGGTTTCATCATGGCCAATACAGATTCCGCGCGCAAACGTTCCCGCCAAGCCGAGAAACAGCGGCGGCACAATTCCGGCCTGCGCTCGACACTGCGCTCTGCGCTCAAGGACGTGAATAAAGCGATCTCCGCTGGAGACAAGGACGTTGCGAAGCAGGCGCTGAGCCGCTCTGCCGGCATAGTCGACCGTATCGCCGACAAGAAAATCATCCACAAGAACAAAGCCGCCCGCCACAAAAGCCGCCTCGCTGCGGCTGTCAAGGCGATGCCCTGAGTCCCGCGATCGGACTGAAGGTGTGATACGGCCGGCTCATTGCCGGCCGTTTTATTTTGTGCGCGCTACCCGTCGCCTGCCGCGGAATCCGGCCTGCGCGCGAGCGTGC
>JAENXP010000160.1 GCA_016649475.1 Burkholderiales bacterium
TGCGAACCCGGAGACAATCCGCGCATTACCAGCGCGCCCCGCGTCACCACGAAGAAAAATACGCCGGTAAATGCCAAAAGGACAAAAACGGCAAAGACACTGCTGATCATCCACCCATTCATCGCGTTTCCTTAGAACAATATTGGATCTGTGCTCACGCCCGCCAGTATCACGGCTTTTTGCCAGCCCATCAAGCCGGAGTCTTGTCAGCCGCTATGTTGACGGACCAGGCGTTTTTGCGTTTTGATGTATATCAAGCCGGAAACGTTGCCTGAAGGGCCCGATCCGGTCATTCGGGCGAATTCTCCCCAATCCAGCCGCCACCCGGGCCGGCAATACCGTTACCATTGGAACCTGTGCGAAAAGAGGGGGACAAGCCCCCTCATGCCCCCTGATGCAGAGGCTGATTCGGTCATTCAGCAGCAGCCCCTGCGTCGATTGCGAACAAAGGAGATCCCATGTCAGGGTTAGATAAAACCACCCCGTCCCCGACCGAAATCAAGCTGCACCAGAAATCGCGCATGCTGGAAATCTCATACACCGACGCCAAGTGCTTTACCCTGCCATTCGAGTTTCTGCGCGTTTATTCACCCTCGGCGGAGGTGCGCGGCCATGGCCCGGGGCAGGAAGTCCTGCAGGTCGGCAAGCAGAATGTGGAGATCACCCATATCGAGCCGGTGGGCTCGTACGCGGTGCAATTGACATTTTCCGACGGGCACGACAGCGGTCTGTATTCCTGGGATTATCTGTACAAGCTCGGCGTGAATCAGGACTCGATGTGGAAGCACTACCTGGAACGCATGCAGGAGGCGGGCGCAAGCCGTGTCGCGGCGACGGGCGAGTTCGCGCAACGCCCCAAGTCGAAGTAGGCGTGCATGGATAGCGGCGGCGATTCCCGTCTGATCGAAGGCGCCGGGGCGGAACAGCAATCCGGCGCGCCCGGCCGCTTCGAGGTCGTGCTGATCAACCCGTATGAGCTGGGCCGGCAGCCCTTCGCCCTGGCTGAGCCTGCAGCATGGCTGAAGCGCGACGGATTCGAGGTGCGCTGCATCGATCTTTCGCTGCAGCAACTCGATCCGGCCGTGCTGGCAGGCGCGCAACTGGTGGCCCTGTATGTCGGCATGCACACTGCGACGCGCATCGCGGTCGAAGCGCTCCCGCGCATCCGCGCGCTGGCGCCGCTGGCGCATTTGTGCGTGTACGGGCTGTACGCGCCGATGAATCAGGATTTGCTGCGCGGATTGGGTGTGAAAACCATACTGGGTGGGGAATTCGAACCCGCGCTGGCCGGCCTGGCACGGCGGCTGCGCGCGGGAGAGGACTGCGATACGCAGGCCGGGCCGGTGGTGAATCTGGCCAGAATCAATTTTCTCACCCCCGAGCGCTCGGGTCTGCCGGAACTCGCGCGCTACGCCCATTTGCTCATGCCCGATGGCGGCAAGAAACAGCTGGGCTTCATCGAAGCGAGCCGGGGCTGCAAGCACTTGTGCCGCCATTGTCCGGTGGTGCCGGTCTATCAGGGCAAGTTCCGCATCGTGCCGGTGCCGGTGGTGATGGCGGATATCGCGCAGCAGGTCGAGGCCGGTGCGGCGCACATATCGTTCGGCGATCCGGATTTTTTCAATGGCAGCACGCATGCCATGAAAGTGCTAGCGGCCATGCACGCGAAGTTTCCCGGCTTGAGTTTCGATGCCACCATCAAGATTCAGCACATCATTGCTCACGCCGATTTGCTGCCTGCGCTCAAGGCGGCGGGCTGCCTGTTCATCACCGCGGCGGTCGAGTCGGTGGACGCGCAGGTGTTGCAGCATCTCGCCAAGAACCATACGCCGGCCGACTTCGAGCGCGCGCTGCAGTTGTGCCGCGACGCCGGCATCGCCATGGCGCCGACCTTCGTGCCGTTTACGCCTTGGACCAGTCTCGAAAGCTATCTCGACCTGCTGCGCACGCTGTTGCGCCTGCGTCTGGTGGAGGCGGTGCCGCCGATTCAGCTATGCATACGCCTGCTCGTGCCGGAAGGCTCGTGGCTGCTGCGCTTGCCGGGATTCGGCGAAATGATCGAAGCGTTCGATCCGAAATTGCTGGGCTATCCGTGGCGGCACGCCGATGCGCGCGTGGACAGGCTGCAACAGGCGCTGCAGACGCTGGCCGCGCAAGGCGATCGGGACGGTTTGCCGCGCAGCGAAATTTTTGCGCAGATGTGGGGGCTCGCCCACGATGCGCTGGGCCTGCAGGCGCCGTTGCTGACAGCGGCGGATTTCGGCGTGCCCGTTGCGCATCTGTCCGAGCCCTGGTATTGCTGCGCGGAGCCCACCGAACAGCAATTGCAGAGTTTTTGAGGCTGCCGCCGTGAAGCGCGTGCTGCTGCTGCTGCCCACCACCGGTTACCGCAACGAAGATTTTCTTGCGGCCGCAAAGCGCCTGGAAGTCGAAGTCATCGGCGTCGCCAACTACTGCCATCAACTCGCGCCCTCCTGGGGCATGAGTCCGATACGCTCGGTTCCGTTCGATCAGCCGGTGGCCGCGCTGAAACAATTGCAGTCCGCCCTCGGGCGCAAGCCGGACGCAGTGCTGGCGGTGGACGACAGCGGCCTGGATCTGGCGGCCTTGTTATGCGAATACCTCTATCTCCCGGGCAATTCTCCCGAGGCGGTGCGCCGGACCCGCGACAAACTGGCGTTCAGGGACCTGCTGCAGGGCGCCGGCCTGCACCACCCGGATTTCTTTCACCTCGACAAGGACGCACAGGCGCTATCACTGCCGCCGCCGCTGCGCTTCCCGGTAGTGGTCAAGGCGCGCCGCCTCAGCGCCAGTCGCGGCGTGATCCGCGCCGATACGCTGCAGGCATACGCGCGCGCCGTGCATTGGGTACGCGGCATCCAGGCCAAAGCCGACCGCGACGCGGCCGCGCTGGGTGTGATCGTGGAGAACTTCATCCCCGGCAGCGAACATGTGCTGGAAGGACTGCTGCGCAACGGCCGGCTGCGCGTGTTGGCGCTGATCGACAAGCCCGATCCGCTGGACGGCCCCTATTTCGAGGAAACCATGTACGTCACGCCATCGCGCCTGACGCAGGAACGGCAGGCGGAGATCGCGCAGACGGTACAGCGCGCGTGCACATTGGCAGGGCTGGAAAGCGGCCCCATCCACGCCGAAATGCGCGTAAATGAACAAGGCGTATGGCTGCTCGAGGTCGCCGCACGTTCCATCGGCGGCCTGTGCGGCAGGATGCTGCGCCCGGCGCTGGGCATGAGTCTGGAGGAATTGATCCTGCGCGATGCGCTGAACTTCCCTGTGCCCGAGGTGGGACGCAGTGCTGCAAACGGCGTGATGATGATCCCGATTCCGCGTCACGGCATTTTCCAGGGTGTGCGCGGGCGCGAAACTGCGCTGGCGCTCGCCGGCATCAGCGACATCCGCATTACCGCCAGTCCGGGCCAGCTGATTTCGGCGCCACCCGAAGGCGCGGGCTACCTGGGATTCATTTTCGCGCAGGGCACTTCGCCCGACGAGGTCGAGTCCGGCTTGCGCCGCGCGCTGCAGGAACTGCAGTTCGACATTCAGACGGAAATTCCGCTGAGCGAACTGCGGATCCAAGAGCCTATTTCAAAATGAAGGGAGATATCCCCTCATTTGGCAATGAACCATTGGTCTGGCGGGCGTTTGCGCCGATTACCAGTAGCGCATCGCTCCGCGGTAAAGATCGCTTAGATTGCTTTCGCTGATTTCGCGCGGCGCGTTGGTCAGCAGGCGTTGCTGCGCCCAGGCGCCCTTGGTGAGGCCGGCAACGTCGGCTTCGCCGTAGCCCACACCGCCTACGCCGTTGGGGATGCCGGTGGCTTTCATCATTTTGATCAACTGCGCGGAGACGATTTCGGCGGCGTCCGCGGCAGTTGCGCCCTTGGTCTCGGCGCCGAGGCAGGCTGCGCCGTGGATATGGCGCTCGGGACAGGCGCTTGCGGTGAAGCGGAACACCGAGGGCGCGTTGACGATCACGCTCATGCCGTGCGGCACCATCGGTTCTTCCTGCGGGTAGCCCTCGGGCCGGAAGTCGCGCACCAGCCCCGCCACCGAGTAGGCCATGCCGTGGGGCACGTGCACCCCCGAGTTGCCGAAGGCGATGCCGGCGAGGGTGGCTGCGTACATCATCTCGTCGCGCGCTTCGTGGTCGCTCGCGTCATTCACCGCACGCTCCAGGTACTGGCCCAGGCGTTTCAGCGCCGCTTCGCAGCCGATGTCGCTCCAGGGGTTGGCCCCCTGGCTCATCGGGCGCAGCGACGGTGTTTTCGAAGCTGCGCGGCGCGTATAGGGTTTGGCGGTATAGGATTCGAGCGCATGCGAGAGCACGTCAAAGCCGCTGGCCGCGACGACGTTTTTGGGCAGCGTATAGGTGGTGGCCGGGTCGATCAGCGCGAGCGAAGGCTTGAGGCGCCTGGAGGCGATGCCGGTTTTGACCTGCATCGCCAGCAGGTCGAAGATGGTGATGCCGGTGCACTCCGAGCCGGTGCCGCAGGTGGTGGGGCAGGCGATATGCGGTTTGAGCGCGCCGGGCACGGGTTTGCCCGCGCCTATGGGTGCGTTGACGTAGTCGAGAAAGTCCGCCGGCCAGGTCGCGTAGAGGTTGGCCGCCTTGCAGGTGTCGATGACCGAACCGCCGCCGACGGAAACATAGCCGTCGAATTTGCCCTCTGCGGCGAATTTCGCCGCGGCAATGAACGACTGGTCGGTCGGTTCGACCTTGACCTCGTCGTATATGACCACATCCACGCCCGCCGCCCTGAGCGCGTCGCGCACCTGGGCCACGTAGGGTAGGCTGCCTAGCCGCTTGTCGGTGAACAGTGCGACCCGGCTCATGCCCAGGCCCTTGGCGTGTTCGCCGGCCTCCTTGAGCACGCCGTGGCCGAAGGTGATGCTGGAAATGTCGACGGCAAATACGCTTTCCCCGCCCTCGGCCGTGACGTAGTAGTTGTGGCAACAGGACATGTTGGCTCCTATTTCGTTTCAATGGACATGAGATCCCAGCGCCTGCGATCCAGTATCTTGACCGTCTGCGCGCTTGTCAAGCATGGGTCACCGACGAAGCTGATTCCCGTTTTCGAAACAATATTATGTGAAGCAGTCACTGCAAGGTGTAGTCGCCTTGACAAGCGTGGCAACAGTCAACATACTCGTTCCCATCCCGTTGAATTGACGTTCAGTCGTTGACGTTTAGTCGTTTAGTCGTTTAGGCCACCTCTGTCGTATCACTGTTTTTTTGCGGAGCTTGCATTCATGCGCACCTTCCTGACCTCGCTGTTCACCTTCACCCTGCTCGCGGGCATCACCACTGCGGCGGCCCCGGCATTCGCGCAGGGCGCCCCGATTAAAATCGGCGCCATCCTTCCTCTCACGGGATCGGGGGCTTCCTACGGCGTGTGGATGAAAGGCGGCGCCGAGATGGCGGCCGAGGACATCAACGCGGCTGGCGGCATCGCCGGGCACAAGCTCGAGGTGATCTACGAAGACCATGCCGCGGACGCATCCAAAGCGGTCAACGCGATGCGGCGCCTGGTGGAGGTCGAGAAGGTTCCGTTCAGCATGACTTCCTATTCGTCGCCCACGCTGGCGATACAGCCGATCGCGGCGCAGAACAAAGTGGTGATCATGAACGGCGGCGGGCAGTCCGACAGCCTCGCGGGCAAGGACTATCTCTACAACAACATCCCGGTGGTATCGAACGAAGTCGGGGTCATCGCCGATTGGCTGGCAAAGGACAAGAAGCTCACCAAAGCCGTGCTGATCGTCGCCAACGACGAAGCCGGCCGCAATTCGGCCCAGACCTTCCGCGACAAATTCGGTGCTGCCGGAGGCAAGGTGCTCGCCGAGGAGCGGGTGGCTCTGGACGCCACCGATTTTCGCGCGCAGCTCGCCAAGCTGAAAGCACGCGGCGGCGACCTCCTTTACATTTCGTCCTACGGTCGCAACGTCTCCATCATCGCGGACCAGGCGCGCGAACTCGGCATTACCGTGCCGATGGCGGGAACCTCCTGGGTTCTGGTTCCGGAGACCTTCAAATCCAAGGGCGCGGAAGGCATGCTGGTGACCAAGCTGCCTTTCGATCCGAACTCCGCGTTCGCGAAAAAATTCAAGGACAAGTACAACACCAATGCGGGATTCTTCGCGGTGCAGTATTACA
>JAENXP010000592.1 GCA_016649475.1 Burkholderiales bacterium
CGCGAATTTTCGGGCAATCCCGCCAAGCGGCTTGCGGATGTACTGCGCGACGATCTGGGCCTGACCGGCACCAAGATCGGCTGCAACGCCGGCGACTGCGGCGCCTGCACCGTCCTTATCGACGGACGGCAAATATGCTCCTGCCTTACCGCGGTCGCACAGGTAGACGGGCGCGAGGTGACCACGGTGGAAGGCCTGGCCGCCGGCGACAGGCTCTCCGGCCTGCAGCGGGCGTTTCAAAAGCACGGCGCGGCGCAATGCGGCATTTGCACCCCCGGCATGCTCGTCGCGGCAGCAGATCTGCTGGCGCGAAATCAGCGACCCAAGGCAGAGGAAGTAAAAGACGCACTGGGCGGCGTGCTGTGCCGCTGCACCGGCTACCAGAAAATCATCGAGGCGGTGCTGGACGCGGCCGCGGCGCAACTCCCGCCCCCACCGGCATCCGGCGCCGCAGTCGGCGCGCGCGCGGCGAAAGTCGACGGCGTGGCCAAGCTCACCGGTGAGGAACGCTACGGCGCCGACGGCATTCCCGCCGGCGCCTTGTGGCTGCGTGTGGCGCGCTCGCCCTACCATCACGGATCCTTCGAACTGGGCGACCTAGCGGCCTTCGCCGCCGCGCACCCGGGCGTGGAACGCGTACTCAGCGCGCGCGACGTGCCCAGCAACGGCTTCGGCATCTATCCGCACATCAAAGATCAGCCGGTGCTGGCCGATGGCGTGGTGCGTTTTCGCGGCGAGGCCGTACTCGCGCTGGTCGGCACTCGCGCCGCGGTCGAGGCGGTAGACGAGGCCGAACTCCCAATCCGCTATACGGAATTGCCGCCGGTCATGGGCATAAATGCGGCGACTGCGCCGGGCGCCCCGTTGGTGCAGGCGGACAAAGCGGGCAATCTGCTGCTCGACGGCTGGGTGAGAAAAGGCGATGCGGCCGCTGCGTTTGCGTATTGCGCCGCTGTCGCCGAAGCCACGTTCGAAACCGGCTTTGTCGAACACGCCTATATCGAGCCCGAGGCAGGCTGGGCCGAGCGCGTGGGCGATCGACTTGAAGTCCATGTCACCACGCAAACGCCTTACATGGACCGCGACGAAATGGCGGTGGTGATGAAACTCCCGCGCGAGCAGGTCCGCATCGTGCCCACGGCCTGCGGCGGCGGTTTCGGCGGCAAGCTCGATATGTCGGTGCAGCCACTGATCGGCGTCGCCGCCTGGCTGCTCGGCAAACCGGTCGCCTGCATCTACACCCGGCCGGAGAGCATGGCCTCGAGCACCAAGCGCCACCCCTCGCACATCCGCATCAAATCGGGCTGCGATGCCAGCGGCAAGCTGGTCGCCATCGAGACCCAGGCCGACTTCGACACCGGCGCCTACGCGAGCTGGGGACCGACGGTGGCCACGCGCGTACCTATCCACGCCAGCGGCCCCTACTTCGTGCCGCACGTCACTGCGCGCGGCCGCGCTTTTTTCACACACTGCCATCCCTCCGGCGCCTTCCGCGGTTTCGGCGTGCCTCAGGGTGCGATCGCGCATGAGGCGATGATGGACGAACTGGCCGACAAGCTGGGCATGGACCGGCTCGCCTTGCGCCGGCTGAATGCGCTCAAGGCGGGCGATGCCACGGCGACAGGACAGGTCCTGGCGCATTCGGCCGGACTGCCGCAGTGCCTGGACGCGTTGAAGCCGCATTGGGACGAGGCGCTCGCGGCTTGCGCCGCCTACAACCAGACCCCGGGACCGAAGCGGCGCGGCGCCGGCATAGGCTGCATGTGGTATGGCATAGGCAACACCGCCCTCTCCAATCCTTCGACCATGCGCATCGGCCTGTCCGCCAAAGGCGAATTGACGCTGTACAACGGCGCCGTCGACATCGGCCAGGGATCGAACACCATCATGACCCAGATTGCGGCCGACGCGCTGGGCCTGCCGATGGAACTTTTCCGCATCGTCATGGGCGATACCGACCTCACCGCGGATGCGGGCAAGACTTCGGCTTCGCGCCAGACTTTCGTTTCGGGCAAGGCGGTCGAGTTTGCGGGGCGTGACTTGCGGCTCAAGCTGCTGCAACTGCTCGAGGCGGCTCCCGATGCCCTGCTTAGCCTGGAGGGCAGCCTGGTCAAGGCGACAGACGCGCAGGGCGAGCACCAATACGATCTCGCCTGGCTGCCGGCGCGTCAGGGCGCCGATGCGCTGCTCGGCGAGGGCAGCTTCGATCCGCCCACCAGCCCGCAGGATGCCGACGGCCAGGGCGTGCCCTATGCCACCTATGCGTTCGCCGCGCAACTGGCGCTGGTCGAAGTCGACTGCGAACTCGGCACGGTAAAGGTATTGGAGATCGTCGCGGCACACGACGTTGGCAAGGCCATCAATCCGATCCAGGTCGAAGGGCAGATTCACGGCGGCACCATGCAGGGGCTGGGCCTCGCATTGATGGAGGAATACCTGCCCGGCCGGACCGAGAACCTGCATGACTA
>JAENXP010000070.1 GCA_016649475.1 Burkholderiales bacterium
GATAAGGGCCCGCGCTGCTAGCTCAGCGCCGTCGCAATGGCCAGCAGCAGCAATATAAGCAGGATTACGACCAGCGCCCGCACCGCGGGACCGCGCGGGCTGCTTGCGCGCCCTCGCCCGCGCTGCTAGCTCAGCGCCGTCGCAATAGCCAGCAGCAGCAAAATAAGCAGGATTACGACCAGCGCCCGCCATACCAGCCCGATGGTGCTGTCGAGAAAACCGACGTCGGCGTCGTCTCCGATACCCATTTCCGGCCGGTCGGCCGGACTCACCTCCGACAGGAACGGCATGCCCAGCCGCACACCCATGGCGCCGGCGCCACTGGCGAGCACGACGCCTAGCGATCGGTCCGGCCATTTCGCCGCCTGCGCGCGCCAGCAATAGGCCGCATCCTCGAAATCGCCGACGATGGCAAAGGCGATACCGGTCACTCGCGCCGGGGCCCAGTCGAGCAGGCGGAACAACCGGCCGGCGAAGTCGCCGAACGCAGCCAACTCGGCTTCCCCGCGTTCGGCCCAGCGCTGGTGCAGGAACGATGACAGGCGGTAGAGGATTGCCCCGACCGGACCGGGCAAGAGCACGAACCAGAACACTACCGCGAAAACGTGCCGGTACGAAGCAATCAGCGCTTCTTCGATGGTAAGGCGGATCACCTCCTCCGCATTCAGCCGCTCGCAACTTGCGCCACGCCATTCGCCCAGGATCGCACGCGCCTCGTCCAGGTCACCACTCTTGAGCGCCCAGTGGATGTCGGTAAAATAGTGGCTCACATGGCGAAAGCCCATGGTCACGTAAAGTATGAGCACATTGAAGGCCACGGCCAGCAGCGGCGACAGGCGATAGAGCAGGTAATAGGCCGCGAGCGCCAACAGCATTGCCGGCACCACGCCCAGCACCCAGGCGATCATTCCATGCGAGCGTTCGCCCGCATTGAAATGCTGCTGCAGGAAGTCGGCGAAATTCTCGGCCTGCGACACCAAGCTCTTGCGATCTGCGAGCGGGCGCCACTGCTCGAGCAACAGGGCAATTATCAGTGAAATAAGGCTCATCGGAGATGCGGGACTCGTGGGCGAGGGCATGGAGCTGCAAGCGATATATTATACGCACTCCGCCAGATCAAACGCAGAGCGAGGAAGGCTATGGCGACCAAGAAAAAACCGTCCCTCAAAATCACCCCTCCCTTCGGCTACGGCGAGGTCGTGCCACTGCAGAAAACAGACAGGGTACTACTGCCGGCGCCTCGGAGCACGCCGGATTTCTGCCGCTCGATCAACGCGCTGGCCCTCTCTTTCACCGAATTCAACACCGCGGCCCGCGACTATCCGATCGTATTCACCAGCGCGGACGGCGGCAAGACCTACGCGCCTGTCATCGTACTCGGCCTGGCCGACGAGCAAAATCTGTTCGTCGATGCGGCCGGCGAATGGGATGTCGCGACCTACCTTCCGGCTTTCGTACGACGCTATCCGTTTTGCATATCCAGGCTCCAACTCAAGGGCGGGCAGCGCAGCGAGAGGGTGGTATGCATCGCCAGCAGCTATCTGGACCCGCGGGGCATGCCGCTGTTCGACGCAGCCGCGAAGCCGACGCCGCAATGGCAGGAGGCGGAACGCCTGCTGCAGGAGTATGAGAACGACCTGGATACGACGGCGCAGATGTGCGCGCTGTTCGGGGATCTGGATCTGTTCTCCCCTTTCACTTTTCAGGTCATGCAAGACGATGCGCCGAGCCTTACCTTGCAGGGCATGCATCGCATCGACGAGGATAAGCTCAAGGCGCTCAAGCCGGGCAAGCACAAGACGCTGGTGACGCGGGGGTTGATGGGCAAGATCTACGCCCACATTCATTCTTTGGAAAACTTCGCCAGGCTCTACCGCCGGGCAGTGGAACGCGCCCGTGTCACGGGCAACACGAAGCCCAAATGACTTTGGCGCGCATCCGGAACGCCGGAATCGCCTGCGGGCTCAAGCAAACATGAGTGCAGGCGTCCTCGTGTTCGAGGACGCATTAGGCCGTAAGAAAAGCATAAAAATTCATCAGCATCCCGGCCGTCGCCCCCCAGATATAGCGCTGCTCATAGGGCATGGCATAGTAATGCCGGGTGCGGCCCTGGTACTGCAGGGTGTTGCGCTGGTGGTTGCCCGGATCGAGAAAAAACGCCAGCGGCACCTCGAACGCTTCCGCCACCTCGAACGCGTCCAGACTCAACTCAGGCGGTGAACTCACCAGTCCGACCACCGGCGTGACGTGGTAGCCGGTGACCGTCGTGTACTCGGGCAATAGTCCCAGCACTTCGACATGGGAGTGAGGCAAACCGATTTCTTCGTATGTTTCGCGCAGCGCCGTCGCCGCGGGTGATTCGTCGTGGGCTTCACTGCGCCCCCCCGGAAAGCTGATTTGACCGGCGTGGTCGTACAGGTGGTCGGTACGCTGGGTTAGCAGGATGGTAAGACCCGTCTCACGCCGCACCACCGGCACCAGCACCGCCGCGGGTCGCAGCGCCTCGGTCTGGCGCCACAGATGACCGTCTCCGGTGGCGATCGGCGTGACGACGGTGCCCTCGGCAAAGCGTTGGCGCAGCCAGGCTTCGGAAGCGAAGCTGTTCAATTCCTTCAGGACGCTCGTGTCAGATGCCATAGTTCGATTGTAGTCCGAATCGCGCACGCACCCGGCCGGTTCGCCCGCCGGCGCCGGCTGCGAACAGGATGCTTAGCACAAGCCTGCGCGCACTCGAAAAAAATGCCGCGGCGTGCCGCGGCATTTTTCCGTCAGCCCGGATTGCGCCGGGATGCCGGACTACATGCGTGCCTTACTTTATCGCCTGCAGCTTGTCGTAGACGTCCTTCGGCCAGGGCAACTTGCCACCGTCAGGCAATTTGCCATCCTTATAGTATTTTTGTACCGCAGCGATGAACGGCTTGCGATCGACCTTGACCACCGTATTGCCGCGTTTGCCGAATTCGACCGCCAGCTTCTTCTCCGATTCTATGATTCCGGCCGTGGCGCGCGCCGCGGCCTCGCGGTACACGGTGGTGAAAATCTTCTTGTCGGCATCGGATAGCTTGGACCACAGCGGCGCACCGATGATGGTCAGCAGTGCGTCGGTGATATGCCCGGTGAGGTTGATGTGCGTCTGCACTTCGTAGAATTTCTTCGCATCGATGGTCGGCAGCGGGTTTTCCTGCGCATCCACGGTTTTGTTCTGCAGCGCCAGATACACCTCGGCGAACGCAATCGGGGTCGGGTTCGCACCGACCGCGCGCGGGAACAAGGTATACAGCGGCGCGTCCGGCACGCGGATTTTCAGGTTCTTCATGTCCGCAGGCGTGTTGATCGCCTTGTTGGACGTGACGTGACGCTCGCCGTAATAGGTGATCGCCACCACCTTGTTGCCGCCGGTCGCCTTGGCGTATCCATTGGACAGTTCGTCGAACAGCTTGGAGGTGGAGAATTTCTTCCAGTGGTTGAAATCGCGGAATATGAACGGCGCGCCGCCTATATTGATCGGGCCGTAGTTGCGGCCGGCGAACAACTGGCCGGTGTAAATCATGTCAACGGTTCCCAGCGTGAGGCCCTGGTTGATGTCGCTTTCCTTCCCCAGTTGCGACGCCGGAAATACCTCCACGCTATAGCGGTTTTTGGTGCGCTTGGCGATTTCCTCCGCCGCCCATACCGCGGCCGTGTGATAGGGTTCCGATACCTCGTAGACGTGCGCGAACTTAAGTTTGGTCTGCGCAATGGCACCGCCGCTGACGGTAATGGCCAGGGCAAAAGCCGCGACCAGGCACTTGAGCTTCATATGTCTTATCCCCTTTTGGTTTAATGCACGCCTGAAATCGCGCCGGCGGAATTGCCGGCGCTGGATACAACCGGACTAAAAAAAGAAATCGACCGACAGTACACCAATATCCATCTTCACAAAGCCGAGCGCCGCTACTGGATCACCGATCTGGGCGTGGCCAGCAGGCGGGTTACCTGGATCTTTTCGCGGATGATCATGCCGTCGTTGACCGGCTTGATCTCGTTGATCCAGGTCGGGCTCTCGTACATCTCGGCATACAAGCGCTGGCGCTCCTGCTCGCTGTCGAAGCGGCGCAGCCACACGTAGAGGTCCGGGTCTTCGTCGGAGATGAAGCTGCCGAGTACCGTCACGCCCAATGACACCTGGTAGGGAATGATCTTTTCTTCCATCCATTTGACCCAGCGCTCGCGCTGGCCGGGTTTCATCCGGTACTGGCGCAGTTCGAAAATCATTGGCCCTCCCGCGTCCCCCGCCTAGGGGATCAGTATCGTCGACCCGGTAGTCTTGCGCGCTTCCAGATCGCGGTGCGCCTGCACGGCGTCCTTGAGCGCGTAGCGCTGCCGCACCTCGATTTTCACCTTGCCCGACAGAACAATGTCGAACAGGTCTTTGGCGGATGCCACCAGGTCCTCACGCTTGGCGGTGTAGTGCACCATGCTCGGACGCGTGAAAAACAGCGAACCGCGCGAGGCGAGCATGCCCGAGTCGAAGGCCGGGACCGGACCGGAAGCGTTGCCGAAGCTCACCATCATGCCCATCGGGCGCAGGCAGTCGAGCGACCCGACAAACGTATCCTTGCCGATCGAGTCGTACACCACCGGCAACAGTGCGCCGCCCGTGATTTCCTTCACCCGCTCGGTGAAATTCTCGCGCGTGTAGACAATAGCGTGATCACAGCCGTGCGACTTCGCCAGCGCCGCCTTCTCGTCCGAACCGACCGTGCCGATTACGGTGGCGCCGAGCACCTTGGCCCACTGGCAGGCGATCAGGCCCACGCCGCCCGCCGCCGCATGGATGAGGATGGTATCGCCGGGTTGGACTTTGTAGGTGCGCTTGAGCAGATACTGCGTGGTCATGCCCTGCAGCATCATCGCCGCGCCCTGCTCGAAGGAAATCCCATCCGGCAGGTTCACCAGGCGCTCGGCAGCCATGACGCGCACTTCGGCGTAGGCGCCTACAGGCGGGGACGCGTAGGCGACACGGTCGCCCTTCTTGACATTGGTCACGCCCTCGCCGACCGCTTCAACCACGCCGGCTGCCTCCATGCCGATGCCGCTGGGCATGGCCAGCGGATACATCCCGGAGCGGTGATAAACGTCGATGTAATTCAGGCCGCAAGCATGGTGGCGCACGCGCGCCTGACCCTTACCGGGCGCACCTACTTCGAAGTCTTCCCAAACCATGACTTCGGGGCCGCCTTGTTTGGCAATGCGTATGGCTTTCGACATGTTCTGTTCCCAGGAAAAAGATTGGAATACGGATATTCACCGGCGAATCGTGCAATTGCATTCCGGCCGACCCCGAACGGACTGGTATCTTACAACAAAAAATCCGCCACGATCCGGCTACCCCCTAGGTTCTCGACCGTCAAGAATGGCGCAGTTCCTACTATTTTGGCTTGGTCTTGGCCGGTGCGGCCGCTACCGGCTTCCCGTCTGCTGGCTTGGCGGCGGCAGCGCCCGCTGCCGCCTGCATCATGCTCCACCAGGCGGCGGGATCGGGGAAGGGATTGTTGCCGGCCTCCGCGGCGGCTTGTGCCGGCGCCGACTGCATCGCCTTCATCGCAGTCAGCGTGTTCCTTTGCATCTCCAGCCCCTGGATCGACAACCGCAGCATGTTGAGGTTGAGATTGAGCCAGTTCTCCACCGATTTCAAGTCGGCGATCTTTTTTTCCACAGCATCTATGTCGAGGGTAGGCGCGACCATGCCCGGCATGGGTAAGCCCATTGGGTTCCACAGCGTCTTCACGAACTCGAACGGATCCGGCAACGGGTCGGACATGGCGGCACCTCGATATGCGATTGGATTGAAGTGTACGAGTTTAATCCATATTGAGCGACCGAGACCGATTTGGCTGGTTCGAAATGGCTGAAACAGCTTCCGACACAGGCGGTTTGAGGGGCAGAGGCTGGAGCGGGATCCTCTTTCCGTCGCCCCCCTCATATTCCGGGGGATTCGGCGCCTAAAAACTCCAACACGGCATCGCGCTGGACCTGGGTGTCGCGATAGCCCAGGTCAATCAGGGCCCTGCAATAAGTCTCCTCGAACAGAAGGTAGCTCGCCAGATTGGACCCGCTGCGGTTCATCGCGCCGATGCCGCCCAGCACGAATTTCAGCATCCGCGGCAGCGCCTGCACGTGCCGGCCGGCGATACGCTCGATCGACTCGCTGGGGGAGATCATCAGCACCTTGATCGGGCGCAGATGCACTCCGGCTTCGCTGCGCTTGTCCTCTGGTATGAGGCTGACAGTGCGGTTGATGCGGTGCAGGCGCTCCAGATCCACCGCCAGACCATCCAGGAAAATGCTGTTAAGCGCATGGCCCGCGATCTGGGCAATGGAAGGATAAACGCTGGAGCGCACCCGTGCCGCCTCGGTGTGCTGGCGCCCGGTACCGATCACCAGCACGCGGTCCGCGCCCAGATGCAGCGCCGGGCTGATCGGCGCGATCTGACGAATCGAACCGTCGCCGAAGTATTCCCGATTGAGCTTCACCGCGGGAAAGAGAAAGGGCAGGGCCGAGGAGGCCATGAGGTAATCCACGTTGAGCGTGGTGGCCGCGCCCACGCGCTGGGTGCGCTCCCAGGTCTCCAAGCCGGGGCCGCCCTGGTAGAAGGAAACATTCTCACCCGAGGAGTAGCCCGATGCGGTGACCGACACGGCATACAACGCGCCCTTGTCTATGTTCTCCTGAATACGCCCGAAATCCAGGCTCTTTTCTAGCATCTCGCGTATCGGCGTGTTGTCGAACAGCGACGCCGGGCTGTTGCGTTTGATCCACAGCATCGACGCGAACCAGCGGGCGCTGGTTTGAAGCATGGACCAGGGATCCGCTTTGTAGACTCGCCCCACATGGAAGTTTTCCCACACATCCAGCAGGAAGCCCACGCCGCGGCGGAAATCGTCCGCGTAAATGGCAAGCACCGCCGCATTGATGGCGCCGGCAGAAGTCCCGCACAAGATGGGAAACGGATTTTTCGCCTGGTCGGGCAGCAGGTCACGGATCGCCTTGAGCACGCCCACCTGGTAGGCCGCGCGCGCCCCGCCGCCAGTGAGAATCAGCCCCGATCGAGGCTTGGTCCGTTCCATCTGAATGCCAATACCAAGGCGAAGGCTACAGTTCGCTGCGCGCGTTTGCGTCCACCACTGTCAGCGCCGTCATATTGACGATGCGGCGCACCGTAGCCGAGGGCGTGAGAATGTGCACCGGCTTGGCAGACCCGAGCAGGATGGGGCCTAGCGCGATGCCGTCGCCCGCCGCGGTCTTGAGCAGATTGAAGGCGATATTGGCTGCATCCACCGTAGGCATGAGCAGCAGATTGGCCTCACCGCTGAGGCTCGAATGCGGAAACGCGGCACGGCGCGTCTCTTCGGAAAGTGCGGCGTCGCCATGCATCTCGCCGTCGATTTCGAGGTCGGGCGCACGCTCCCGGATCAGGGCCAGCGCATCGCGCATTTTCTTTGCGGTCGGCCTATCGCTGATGCCGAAGCTCGAATGCGACAGCAGCGCCGCCTTGGGCGTGATGCCGAAGCGTCGTATCTCCTCCGCCGCCAACACCGCCATTTCGGCCACTTGCTCCGCGCTGGGATCGAAATTGACATAGGTGTCGCAAATGAACACTGTGCGCTTGGGCAGCAGCAGCACGTTCATGGCATAGAAATTCTTCACGCCGGGGCGCAGTCCGATCACCTGATCGACGTATTGCAGGTGCAGGGCATGCGTGCCGAAAGTGCCGCAGAGCATGCCGTCTGCCGCACCGTTGTGCACCATCATGGCCCCGATCAGGGTGAGACGGCGGCGCATTTCAATCTGGGCGTAATGCTGCGACACGCCGCGCCGCGCCGTGAGTCGGTGATATTCCTTCCAATATTCACCATAGCGCGGATCGTTCTCCGGATTGATCAGGTCGAAATCCGCGCCCGGCTTCATGCGCAGGCCGAAGCGTTCCAGGCGACGCTCGATCACCGCCGGCCGGCCGACCAGTATGGGCCGCGCCAGCCGTTCGTCCACAATGACCTGGGTGGCTCGCAAGACGCGCTCGTCCTCGCCCTCGGCCAGCACGATGCGGTTCTTCTGCTGCGCCGACTTGGCAGCCGAGAACACGGGCTTCATCAGCAGTCCGGAGTGATAGACGAATTCGGTCAGCTGCTGCGCATACAGGTCCATGTCGATTATCGGTCGCGTCGCCACCCCGGAGTCCATCGCCGCCTTCGCCACCGCAGGCGCAACCTTGATAATCAGTCGCGGATCGAAGGGCTTGGGGATCAGGTATTCCGGCCCGAACGCGACGTTTCGCTCACCGTAGGCGGAGGCGACGATATCGGACTGCTCCGCCATCGCCAGGTCGGCGATCGCATGCACACACGCGAGCTTCATCGCCTCGTTGATGGTGGTCGCGCCCACGTCGAGCGCACCGCGAAAAATGAACGGGAAGCAAAGTACGTTGTTCACCTGATTGGGA
>JAENXP010000318.1 GCA_016649475.1 Burkholderiales bacterium
AAGAACAGCGTGTCCGGATCCTCCAGCCGCCGCGCCAGCCGGTAATAGTCCAGGGCGCAGGCGCCTATGGTGACTTCGGGCGTGGCGCCCAGGGCAGGCAGAAATCCGATCGGCGTCAGGCTGATGCGGCAATCCAGGCCCGCGTCGCTGACCTGGATGGAGACGATGCGGCGCATGAGCTGCTGTTTCGTATCCTGGTCCAGGGTCGGCAGGAAGACCAGATTGAGCGCCGCGCACACCACGGTCGACGGCGGCCATTGCGGCAAGCGGCTGACCAGGCCCGCGAGGCGGACCGGCAACAGCCGGGTGCCGGGCGCGGAATCCAAGTTCAGTTCCGGTATTCCATGCCCGGCACACCGTGCCAGTAACCATTGCACGGCGGCGCGACACGCAGGCCTTCGAGCGGGGCGCCGGGACGCCCGGCGCAGCGTTCGCTGAAAGCTTCGATGATCGCCATCATGTCGCGTGACTGCGGCGAAACGCGCACGATGTTGACCGCCAGGCTGCGCAACTCAGCGATCGATTCCGACAGGTCGTACACCAGCGCCGATTGCGTCTGGATGCCGTTCAGCGTCAGGAACGGCGTCCTGTCGCGCGTATTCAGCGCCAGGCCGTCGGCATCGTCGAGGCAGCGGAACTGGCAGTCGTCCTTGGGCAGGTTGTGGTGGCGCGCGGTGAAGCAGCGGGCGGAGAATGCCAGCGGCATGCGGCCATAGGCGAACACCTCGGTCTGCACGCCCGCCGGGCGCGCCGCCTGCAGTTCGCGCAGGGTGTCGCGCGAAAGCTCCAGCGGCAGCACGAAGCGCGTTGCGCCGAGTTCGGCGAACCAGGCGAGGGTTTCGTTGTTGTAGATGTTCAGATGCGGCCCGGCGACGAAAGGCACGCGGCCGGTGAGCAGGCGCACCGCGCCCATCTCGTTGGCTTCGACGGTGAATTCGCCGTTGGCGGCGATGCGGCGCAGGGCCTTGAGGTCGGATTCGGATTCGATCAGCGCCTGCGTCGACAGCACCACCTGCTTGCCGCTCGCGCTCAGATCGCGCGCAAGGCCCAGCCAGTCGTCCAGGCGCAGGTTATGCCGGCGCGAGCACACCACCTCGCCCAGATAGACGATATCGACGCCGGACTCGGCCACGCCGGCGTAGAACTCCATCAGCGCTTCGCGCGTCCAGTAATACAGCACCGGGCCCAGGCTGAGTTTCATGCGCGCGAGCGCCGTTTCGGAATTGTCGAAATGGCGCCCGACTCAGGGGAGCACGAGGGGAGCGAACGAGGGGTGGGCCCCTTCCATTCCCACCTGTGCCCCCTCGAATCGTAATGTGAGCTCATTTCCACTTGCGGTGATATGCGCCGAGCGTGTGCTGCTGGCCTTCGGCGACGCGGGCGAGTCCGTTCGCCCAGTCGGCCTGCACGGCAAACAGTAACGGATTTTTCGCGTGTGCGTCGATGGCCGCGCGCCAGATGCGGGTCACCGCGGCAACATAGGCCGGGCTGCGCTGCCGGCCTTCGATTTTGATCGCGGCGACGCCGATATTTACCAGATCCGGCAGCAATGCCATTGCATTGAGGCTGGAGGGCTCTTCGATGGCGTAGTGCGTCTCTCCGTCGACATCGAAGCGGCCCTTGCACAAAGTGGGATAGCCCGCGTTTTCGCCGGGCGCGTAGCGGTCGATCAGAATGCCGTTCAGCCTGGCGTCGAGCGTGTCGCCACGCTTTTCCCAGCGCACGGCCTTGGCCGGGGAGCACACGCCGCGGGTATTGGGCGATTCGCCGGTGACATAGGAGGACAGGGCGCAGCGTCCCTCGACCATCACGCACAGGCTGCCGAAGCCGAACACTTCGATAGGCACTGTCGTATTGCTTATCACGTCGGCAACCTGCGCCAGCGAAAGCACGCGCGGCAGCACTGCGCGCGAGATGCCGAAGCGCTCCTGATAGAAGTTGATCGCCTCGTAGTTGGTGGCCGAGGTCTGCACCGACAGGTGCAGGCGCAGCTGCGGATGGCGCTCGGCCGCGTAGCGCATCAGGCCGGCATCGGCCAGGATCACCGCGTCCATGCCCAGGTCGGCGGCGCCGTCGATGGCCCGCTGCCAGCGCGGTGAGGCCTGGCCCTGCGGAAAAGTGTTGATGGCGAGCAGCATTTTCGCGCCGGCGGCGTGGGCGTAGCGCAGGCCCTCGCGCGCGCCCGCGGCATCGAAGTTGAGACCGGCAAAATTGCGCGCGTTGGTTTCGTCCTTGAGCCCCATGTAGACCCAATCGGCGCCGTTGTCCACGGCCGTCTTGAGCGAGGGCAGGTTGCCGGCGGGGCAGACCAGTTCCGGAATCGACACGATGCGGGCCGCGCTAGCGCAGCGGCTGGAAGATGTTGGGTCGCATAGGATGAGTACTGTAGAGGCCGGGCGCCGGGGGGGCTTTGATCTGGGTCAAACAGTTCGGGCTGCAGGCATACCCCATTTACCCGAAAGCGCGCGCATAGGTGCGACAATGCGCCAGGAGAAACTGTATGGTGATCGACCCGAAGCAGTTGCCGCCCGAGGATGAGGCAGTCCTTGCCGCCACGCGCCGCTGGCTGGAGCGCGCCGTGATCGGACTCAACCTGTGTCCTTTCGCCAAGGCGGTTCACATCAAGAAGCAGATCCGCTATGTCGTCAGCGCGGCGCAAACGACTGAAGCATTGCTCGCCGATCTGATCACCGAGTTGCGCACCCTGCAGGCGGCGGACGCAGCCGAAATCGACACTACGCTGCTGGTGCACCCGCGGGTGCTCGGCGATTTCCTCGACTACAACGATTTTCTCGAACTGGCCGACGCCGCCGTCGCGGGCGAAGGACTGGAGGGGGAAATCCAGCTTGCGAGCTTCCATCCGCAGTACCAGTTCGCCGGCACCCGGCCGGAGGACATCGGGAACTACAGCAACCGCTCGCCCTATCCGACGCTGCACCTGCTGCGCGAGGCGAGCATCGATCGCGCAGTGGCCGCGTTTCCCGATGCCGGCGAGATATTCGAACGAAACATCGAGACCCTGCGCCATCTCGGCCACGATGGCTGGCGCCGTTTGCTGGAAGGCGAGTAAGGCAGAGCGCGCCGAATATTGTGCGCGCGCTGCGGCCCAGGACTGGGTAGAATGCGGCGCGTCGCTGAGGTGCCGATCGAAATGAAGCAAGGATCGACACACACCCTTATAACCATAAACCCGAGACCGTTTTGGCAATCCCGAAACCTTCTCGACAGATGCTAGGACATGCAAACGTGAAAAGAACCGACTTGGAAAAGAACAGGGGCCTGAAAATCAACAGCAGCGCAAACCGCTTCGGCACCCCCGGACGTTTCGGCAAGGATGCGGCTGCGCCGATGCAGCGGCGCGAGCAGCGCAAGCTCGAGCAATCGCTGGGCCTGGTGCCCTTTGCAGTCAAGCTCGACGGCGAGTTGGTGAAACAGATCCAGGCGCTGGCGCAAACGCGCCAGACGGGCTTGAACGAAGTGGTGGCCGAACTTCTGAAAAAAGGCTTGGACAGCCAGACTAAGGCGAAGGCTTAGTGTCCCGAATCGTTCAGCGAACTAGCGATTCGGGACACCGGCCGGCGACCTGATGGTGATCGGTTCCACCAGCACCTGCTCCGTGGTGTCGCCCAGCGAGATTTGCCCTTCCTGTATGCTGCAATGCAGTTGCATATTGCGCTGTGCGAGCTTGGCCAGCGCCTGGCTGGATGCCGCCGGCACTGTGACCACAGTCAGGTTGCCGTTGCGCTCGAGCTTGCCGCCGATCTGATCCCACCAGATGGCGGCGCCCTGGCCGCCGTAGCTGTAGACGAATACCTCGCGTGCGCGGCCGCAGGCACGGCGTATGCGCTTCTCATCGGGCTGGCCGACGTCGATCCAGAGTTCGATCGCGCCGGTCAGGTCCTTGCGCCACAGGTCGGGCTCGTCGTCTGTGCTCAGTCCTTTGCCAAAAGACAGGGTTTCGCTAGCGTGCAGCGCGTAGGCGAGCAGGCGCACCATCATGCGCTCGTCCGTCTCCGAAGGGTGGCGGGCGATGGTGAGCGCGTGGTCGCGGTAATAATTGCGATCCATGTCGGCGATTTGCAGCTCGGCTTTGAAAATGGTTGCCTTGAGGGCCATGGGGTCGCTGCTCTTTTCTAGGTGGCCCGTCGTCGGGCCGGCCGGATTTCGATTTCAAAGACTGTCGCGGCGAGTGCGGCACCAGCGCAAAATGGCAAAC
>JAENXP010000707.1 GCA_016649475.1 Burkholderiales bacterium
GCGCAGCATCGGCACCGTCCTTGAGCAATGCGCGAGCGAGCGAGTCGCACAGCGCCCGCAGCGCGTCGATATGCCTGATAGAGGTGCGCATGAGCCAATCGAGCTGCGGCGTGCGCTTGCGTCCGTAGCCCATATGCGAGCAGTCCAGGATGTCGCCGCCGATGTAGCTCGCGATCAGCGGCTGGCGCAACAGACCCCAGGGCTTGAGCAATGCCGCCGGCACCGCGTAGGAAAACCCGTCGGTGCAATACACCAGGTCCGGCGCGAAATGGCGCACGGCTTCGCGTATCACCCACATGCGGTGTCCGAGATTGCGCCCGTCGAAGGTTTTGCGGAACCAGCGGTCCAGCGGCAAGGTGAGCGCGCGCTCCATGCCTTTGCCGGGGTGGTACCAGAGGGTGCGGATGCCATCGCCCGGTTCGCGCAAATAGTCCTTCAGCATGCGCTTGCCCGTCATGCCGGTGCGGCGTTCCTCGAGCACGCATACCTCGTGGCCGTGGCGCAGGAATTCCAGCAGCATCGGATATTCGCCCCTCCAGCCGTAGGGGTGCAGAAACAGGATGCGCATATCAGACCGGCACGCTGACGACTTCCCGCGCCAGTTCCAGCAGCATGGCGGCAATGCGCTGCGGCTCCAGTTCGGCGACGATGGCGCTGCCGCTGAAGGGCGCCACACCTTTTTCAAAGTACGCGTTGATGGCCTCGCCCCAGATTTCCGGATCCCGCCCCGGCACGATGGCCGCCGCCCCCGCCTGCTGCACCCACGGCCCGGCGCCGGCCATGTCGCTCGCGAGCGTGTAGGTATGCACCACTGCCGCTTCGATCAGACCGTAGTTGAAAGTATCGATCACCGAGGGCGCCAGCTGCAGGTCGGCGGCGGCCAGGTAGCGCTTGACCTCGCGTATGTCGATGTTGTCGGTGAATATGAACTGCGCGGCAACGCCTTCCTCGGCGGCGATTGCCTCCAGATGCGCGCGATAGCTGCCGAGCCCGGCGACCACCCGGTCTCCACCGCAGATCATGAGATGCAGACCGGGGCGCTTGCGCGCGGCACGGGCGTAGCCGCGCAGCGCCAGGTCCAGGCCTTTGACCGGCACCAGGCGGCACATGGTGATGAGCAGCGGCTCTTCCGCGGGGATGCCCCAGGCCGCGCGAACTTCGGCGCGCGCCTGTGCTTTGAACGCCGCCATGTCTTTGATGTCATCCACGCGCATCCAGCCGGTGATATGCAAGGGAACCACACGGATGCGATGGGCCTCGCATCCGCCCGCGATCAAGGCATCGCGGGTTACATTGGAGTTGGCGCGCACCAGGCCGGCGCTGCGCAATACCCACAGCTTCACCGCTTCCTTCCAGCGGCTCGAAGGCCGCCCGGGAAAACTCAGCGGTATGCGCAGATAGTCGCTGTCGTGTATGCACAACACCCAGCGAAAGCGCATGAAGCGCGCGATGATCGCGACAAAAAATCCGGTCCAGTCGCCCTCGACGAAATACATATCGCAGTCGCGCGTCGCGGCGAAATAGCGCGTCATCGCGACCAGCGTGGTAAAAAAGCGCCGGCCCAGCCAGGGCTTGGCCAGGCGGTCGAATATCCAGGTCCAGGGATTGCGCCGCAGGTGACTGATGACGTAGAAATCCAGCCGCCCCTCCTGGAAGCGCAGGAAGCGTGCGCCGCTCTCGGCGCGGCCATCCTCGGTGTAAATGGCGACGTCGTGGCCGAGCGCGCCCAGCGCCTGCGCCATGTCCAGATGGATGGAGTTCCAGATGCCCGGGGCGACCAGGCCGATTTTCATGCCGGCACTCCGGCCGGCCGCGCCAACGCGGCGTGGAGGGCCCGCTCTACCCGTTCACGGAACGCAGCGAATGAAAAACGCGCGAGATGGTCTGTTGCATGCCGCGGGTCCGGGCGCTCGGCGCCGCCCTGCAGTCGCGCGAGCAGTTCTGCGAAGGACGCACCGCCGTCTTCGCGCGGGTCGGTGAAGAAGAATCCGCTCTGGCCCTCGATCACGGTTTCGGTGAAAGGCGGGGCCTGTA
>JAENXP010000769.1 GCA_016649475.1 Burkholderiales bacterium
ATACTTGGAGCGGCCATCGAGCCGCTCAGATCGACCCGGAAAAATGCAGGAAAATCAATGACCACGAAATCGGGTTCTGACGTTTTGGCAAAGTAAACGAATTTGCTCTGACAATGCCAGACGCGCCCCAGAACATGCTAGAACTCGCTCAGCCGCCCTTCACCTACTCCAAACCTATTGGGAGGGTAAGATGCGCAAGAAATTAGCAAAAATGGCATTGGCAGCGGCCGCTCTGACAGTGTGCAGCGCCACTCATGGTGTGGCGGCGCCGAAATTCGACGTGGTTCATGTCCGCCAGACATGGAGCGCGACCGGTACGTCAGCGATCCCCGGCGATCAGGGATCACGGGAAATTCGCGTCGACTGGGAGGACGGGAAATGGACCGGCGTGCACGACGGTCCGTTGTCACTGGGCGTGGAATATTCGGTCACGATGAAGAGTGGTTACGTCTTCTGGATCAAGTTCGGAAAGGGGGAAAGAGGCGACCGTCTGGGTGTTCAAATCGGATTGATAGACTTCTGGCCGGATGAGTTCGTGATTGATGAGCTGCCGGCATATGCCAGTGGCGATTATACGATCAGCACCTCATCAACCACGGAATTTTTCAACTCCAAACAGCAGGAGTTGATCGTTGCCGCCTGCAACGAGAACGCCAATGCCGATAACGGTTATACCGCGTCCTTCGGCTTGCCGATCAGGATGAAGGTGCGTGCGAGAAGCTACAAGAAACCTTTGTGGCCGAACCCGGAGACACACGGTTCGGATGATCCTCCCAATTTCGGCCCTTCGGCGGAGGACGGCGACGATACCATGCTTGAGCTGAAGGTCGCTTGCGACCCGCCCGAACAAAAGGTCTTGCCGCCACGAGCGGCAAACAAGCTGCATTCGATCGACCTCAAGGTCACCCAGCACGGCGAGCGCTGCCCGAAGGATGTCACGGTAACCGCTTTTGCGAATTACACGTGGCCCGCGAATTCCCACATGCGTCTGTCGGTGGATGGCGGCGTCTCCAAGTTCCGGGTCGCCGAAACACACAAGGTCACCTTTGCCGGCAAGAGCTGGCATCGGGCCGAGGCAACGTTCAAATACAATCTCGACCCGGGTCAGAAAACGTTCAAGCTGATCGTGGATGGCGGAGACGAGACCCATACTGAAACAGTCGAGATCGAATGCCCGAACTTCAAGATTCTGAGCGCGTGGCTAACTTACGAGGTCGCCAACACCAACACCTGCCCGAAGCAGGTGGTCGAGCGGGCGATTTTCTACACCACGCGGCCGGGCTGGGTGAAGCATGAGATCAAGCACCAAGGTGGTCTGGTGGTCAGCCAGGGCAAGCTGACGGCTAAGCGCGAAGGCGACAACTATGTGGCAACCGCCGAGCGTACTCTGACCATGAACGAAATTGATGCGCAATTCATGGCAGATGCGGTTGGCGACCCGACCAATTCGGGCTGGGTTCCGCTCAAAGTCGAGTGTCTACAACTCGCTGGAGATTTCTCGTTCATCGACGAGAGCGGCACGCAGTGCCCGCGCGAGGGCAAGGCGCTGATCAACTTCTCGCTGAATATGCAGGCGAATGTCCACTGGTCGCTCGATTGCACCAACGGCAAGCATCCTTCCGGTGTTGCCCAGGCGGTTGAGGGTCCCAATGGCTTTGTCGCTCCGGCAGTGGCGAGCTTCGACATTACCAAGACCAGCGTGTATTCGTGCGCGCTCAAGACCGTGGCGCCGGGCCCGGTCAAGGCCCACCAATGGAAGAGCCATACCTTCCGCTGCGTAACGCCCGCCGTGGGGACCGGGTCC
>JAENXP010000037.1 GCA_016649475.1 Burkholderiales bacterium
CCCATGAGCGAGGAGGTGAAGTCCGCCTCGCTGTAGCGCGTGGTGATGCGCTGATCCCCCGATGCGCCGCCGGTAAACGGATGCAGGCTGACATCCAACCGCCCGTGGTAAAAATCGAAACCCAGGATCTGCATGATGCGCAGGCCGAGCTCACGCTGGCGTTCGACCGGGAACGGGCCGCTCGGCTGGATGATGGCCGGTTCACGCCCCTGCCGCGCCAGCACCCGCTCGAGAAAATCCGGCAAAAAGCCGGCGTAATCGTCGAACACCGGATCGATGTCGGCCGCGCGCGCGGCCGGCTCGAACTCATCGAGCAGCGCGTCGTATGCCGAGGTTCCGAACCTGGCGGCCTTGGCCTTGCCGGCTTCCATCGTCAGGCGCAGCACCTCTTCCAGAAAAGGGAGCACCGCGGCGTAATCCGCTTTCGGGCGCGCTTCGCGCCAGGCCATCTCGCACGCCGAGCAGGCGCGCGACTTCGCTTCGACCAGCGCCGAGTCGACCGCGGTGGCGTGGATCCAGCCGCGGCGCATTTCGCGCACGTTGGCGCGCTCCCAGTCGGCCAGCGTTTCGCTCTCGGCCGCCGCCAGCAAATCGTCGATCTCTGGATCGGTGACCAATTCGTGGCAGATGACATCCAGCGTCGCGAGTTGTTCAGACCGCCCGTCGGCCCCGCCCGCCGGCATTATGACCGAACGGTCCCAGTGCAATATGCCCTGCGCATCGCGCAGGCGTCCCAGGCGCGCAAAACGCTGCTCCAGCTGTTTGTAGGGCGACGGCATCAGTCTATGGCATCCGATCCAAGTGGCCCACGATAGCGCAGCGCCGCCTGCGTCGCAATCGTTCCGCGTCCAGTCGTTCCGCGTCCAGTGTTCGTCAAAGCCAACCCTAAAACGAATGAAAATTGTGTATATTCGTGTGCTGACAGACCGAGTGCGGGATGGAGGGCGTCAGCCACCGGAAGTCGGGGTCTGGATCAAACGACGACAATGTGAACCTCAGGGAGAACCACATGAAGACACGCAGAAGCTTTTTGTTGGGCGCCGCCACGCTGGCAATGACCGCAGTTTTCAGCGTACCTGCCGCCGCGCAAGGTACCATCAAGATCGGGGAAATGAACAGCTACAAGCGATTTCCCGCGTTCCTCGAACCGTACAAGAAGGGCTGGGAGCTGGCACTGGAGGAAATCAACAAGTCCGGCGGTCTCCTCGGAAAGAAAGTCGAAGTGATTTCGCGCGACGACAACGGCGTTCCGGGCGATGCGGTGCGCGTCGCCGAAGAGCTGGTGTCGCGCGAGAACGTATCGCTGCTCATGGGGGCGTTCGCCTCGCACGTGGGCCTCGCGGTAAGCGATTTCGCCAAGCAGCGCAAAACCCTGTACATCGCCGCCGAACCCCTGACCGACCAGATCGTGTGGAACAAGGGCAATCACTACACTTTCCGCCTGCGACCCTCGACCTACATGCAGGTCGCCATGCTGGTCCCGGATGCGGTTAAGCTGAACAAGAAGCGCTGGGCCGTCGTTTATCCCAACTACGAGTATGGCCAATCCGCCACTGCCGGATTCAAGAAGCTGCTTTCCGCCAAGCAACCCGGTGTCGAGTTCGTCGCCGAGCAGGCGCCGGCCCTGGGCAAGATCGAGGCCGGCGCGGTGGTGCAGGCCTTGATCGACGCCAAGCCGGACGCCATATTTTCCTCGCTGTTCGGTGCCGATCTGCAGAAATTCGTGCGCGAAGGCAGTCAACGCGGACTGTTCAAGGGCCGGCCGGTGTTCAACTTGCTCGCGGGCGAACCGGAATACCTCGACACGCTCAAGGACGAAACGCCAGAGGGCTGGTACGTGACCGGCTATCCCTGGGAGCAGATCGATACGCCGGAGCACAAGAAGTTCCTCGCTGCGTACCGCGCCAAGTGGAACGACTATCCGCGACTGGGCTCGATCGTCGGCTACTCCACCCTGATGAGCGCGGCCGAGGCGATCAAAAAAGCCGGTTCGACCGACACCGAGAAAATGATCGCTGCGATGAAGGGAATGCAGATGGATTCGCCGCTGGGCAAATTTACCTATCGCGCACTCGATCACCAGTCCACCATGGGTGCTTACGTCGGGCGCCTCGCGCTGAAGGACGGCAAGGGCGTGATGGTCGACTGGAACTACGCCAAGGGCGGCGATTACCTGCCCAGCGATGCCGAAGTCAAGGCCATGCGACCGGCGGAGTAAGCGCAATACGACGTATCCTCGTCCCGTTCCCTCTCCTGCGCCGGGAGAGGGAATGCTTTTTCTGCCTTCTAAAAAGAACGTAGCGAGTCACAATTGAGCTTCAGCGCAATTTTCGTTCAACTGCTCAATGGACTCGCTTCAGCCTCGTCTTTGTTTCTGGTCGCGGCCGGTTTGTCGCTGATCTTCGGCGTTACCCGCATCGTCAACTTCGCCCATGGCTCGCTCTACATGCTGGGCACCTATACCGCCTACAGCCTGGTGGAACAATTCAGCGGTGGCATACTCGGCTTCTGGGCCGGAGTGCTGCTCGCCGGCCTGATCGTAGGCGTGTTCGGCGCCTTGGTCGAACGCCTGCTGCTGCGGCGCCTGTACCACGCACCGGAACTGCTGCAGCTGCTCGCCACCTTCGCCCTGGTGCTGATCATCAGCGATTTTGCCCTCTGGATCTGGGGTCCGGAGGATCTGCTGGGTCCGCGTGCGCCGGGCCTGGAAGGCGCGGTGGCTGTCGCTGGGCGCAAGGTCCCCGAATACGATCTGTTCCTGATCATCCTCGGCCCGGTCGTGCTCGGCCTCCTGTGGCTGCTGCTCACGCGCACCCGCTGGGGCACGCTGGTGCGCGCGGCAACCGAAGACCGCGAGATGGCCGGCGCGCTGGGGGTCAACCAGGCCTGGCTGTTCACCAGCGTATTCGCGCTCGGCTCATTCCTCGCCGGAATCGGCGGCGCGATTCAGATTCCGCGCGAGCCGGCGGTGCTGACCATGGATCTTTCGATTCTGTCCGACGTATTCGTCGTGGTGGTGGTCGGCGGCATGGGCAGCATCCCCGGCGCCTTTCTCGCCGCGGTGATCATCGGCGTACTCAAGGCCATGTGCATAGGCATAGGCAGCGTCAGCGCTTTCGGCATCGATTTCTCGTTCTCCAAGCTGACGCTGGTGGTGGAATTTATCGTCATGGCAGTGGTGCTGGTGATCCGTCCCTGGGGCCTGTTCGGGCGGTCGCAGGGCGTGCCGCGCGGCGCGGCGTCGGTGGAACCGCCTTTGCCCCTCCCCTCGCCCGCGCTGTTGAAGGGATTCGCCGCAGTGCTGATCGCGCTCGCGCTGCTGCCGCTGTTCTCCGACCGCTACACCCTGGTGCTGCTGACCGACATCCTGGTGTTCGCGCTGTTCGCCGTCAGCCTGCATTTCATCATGGGCCCCGCGGGGATGCATTCCTTCGGCCACGCTGCCTATTTCGGCCTGGGCGCCTACGCCGCGGCGCTCCTGTTCAAACACCTGCTGCCGATGGAACTCGCGCTGGCACTTGCGCCGCTTGCGGCCGGATTTGGAGCCCTCGCATTCGGCTGGTTCTGCGTACGCCTGTCGGGCGTGTATCTCGCGATGCTGACGCTCGCCTTTGCGCAGATTGCGTGGTCGGTGGTGTACCAATGGGACACCTTTACCGGCGGCTCCAACGGGATGGTGGGGGTGTGGCCGGCGCAGTGGCTCGCCTCGAAGACTACGTTCTACTATCTCGCGCTGGCGCTTTGCGCCGGCGGCACGCTTATTCTCTGGCGCATCCTGTATTCCCCCTTCGGCTATGGACTGCGCGCCGGACGCGACTCGCCCTTGCGCGCCGACGCCATCGGCATCGATGTGCGCCGGCAGCAATGGTTCGGCTTCGCCCTCGCGGGCACGTTCGCCGGCCTGGCCGGCGCGATATACGCGTTCTCCAAGGGCAGCATTTCGCCGGACGCCCTGTCGATTCCGCGCTCCGTGGACGGACTGGTCATGGTGCTGATGGGCGGCGTTCAGACGCTCACCGGCGCAGTCGCCGGCGCCGCCGTGTTCACCTGGCTGCAGGACACCATCTCGCGACAGACCGAGTTCTGGCGCGCGCTGCTCGGCGGCATCATCCTGTTCCTGGTACTCGTCTTCCCGCAGGGCATCGCCGGCTTCATCCGCGAGCGCTGGGAAGCGCGCACTGGAAGGAGTCAGGCATGACAGTGTTGCGCGTCACCGATCTGTGCAAGTCCTACGGCGGCGTGCAGGCGGTATGCAACGTGAGCTTCAGTCTGGACGCGGGCGAAATACTGGCGCTGATCGGCCCCAACGGCGCGGGCAAGACCACCTGTTTCAATATGCTCAACGGCCAGATCGCGGCGGGCAGCGGCAGCGCCGAATTCGAAGGCCGCAGCCTGATCGGCTTGAAGCCGCGCCAAATCTGGCGCCTTGGTGTGGGCCGCACTTTCCAGATTACCGCCACATTCTCTTCCATGAGTGTGCGTGAAAACGTGCAGACCGCCCTGCTCAATTTTCATGGCAGGCTCAGTTCACTCGCAACGCTCGCCGCGCGACTATACGTAGACGAGGCAGAGTCGCTGCTCGAGCGCGTGGGCATCGCAGCGCAGGCCGAACGCCCCTGCGCCGTGCTCGCGTACGGCGACTTGAAGCGGGTGGAGCTCGCCATAGCGCTCGCCAACCGGCCGCGACTGTTGCTGATGGACGAGCCCACCGCAGGCATGGCGCCGACCGAGCGCGTGGCGCTGATGCAACTCACCGCAGAACTGGCGCGCGCATCCAACATCGCGGTGCTGTTCACCGAGCACGACATGGACGTGGTGTTCGCACACGCGGACCGCATTCTCGTTCTGAACCACGGCAACCTCATCGCCGAAGGCAAACCTGCCGAGGTGCGCGCCAACCGGGAAGTGCAGGAAGTCTATCTCGGATCCGGCAGCCTGTTCGGGGCCGCGCATGCTTGAGCTGACGGGCGTCAACAGCGCCTACGGCCGCGCGCATATCCTGTTCGATCTGAGCTTGTCCGCGAATCGCGGGGAAGTCGTGGTGCTGCTGGGCCGCAACGGCGCCGGCAAGTCCACCACGCTCAAAACGCTGATCGGACTGGTGCGCCCGCTCTCCGGCGAAATCAGCTTCGACGGACGGCGTATCGAGCAGCTCGAAGCCTATCAGATCGCCCGCCTCGGTCTGGGCTATGTGCCCGAGGAGCGGCGCATCTTCACCGATCTCAGCGTAATGGAAAACCTAGAAGTGGGCAGGCAGCCGCCGCGCGCCGGCGCGCCGCAGTGGACGCCGGAGAAGCTGTTCGGACTGTTCCCCAATCTGGCGGGCATGCGCGAGCGGCGCGGAGCGCACATGTCCGGCGGCGAACAACAGATGCTCACCATCGCGCGCACCCTGATGGGCAATCCCCGCGCCATTTTGCTCGACGAACCATCCGAGGGCCTGGCGCCGGTGATCGTCGAGCAGATGGCGAGCACCATCCTGGAACTGAAGCAGGAAGGCCTGTGCGTATTGCTGTCGGAGCAGAACCTGCATTTCGCCAACCTGGTCGCCGATCGCGCGTATATCATCGAGAAAGGCCATATCCGCTACCAGGGCACCATGGCCGAACTTGCCGCCAATGAGCAGATGCGCTCCACCTACCTATCCCTCTGAATCATGAAAACAAACAAATCGAACTGGGTCGTAGGCATCGACGTCGGCGGCACCTTCACCGACCTCATCATGCTCAACGCCGCCGACGCAACGGTGCGCCTGGCAAAGGTGCCGACGACGACGGACAACCAGGCCTACGGCGTGGTCGCCGCGCTCTCGGCGGCGGGGGCGATCCTGCCGCAACTGCAGGTCATCGTGCACGGCACCACGACCACGACCAACGCCATCCTCGAACGCAAGGTCGCGCGCGTCGGCCTGATCACCACCCGCGGTTTTCGCGATTCGCTGGAACTCGGGCGGCGCACCCGGCCAAAGCCTTACGGGCTCACCGGATCGTTCGCTCCGTTGGTGCCGCGCGAGCTGCGCCTCGAAGTGCCCGAGCGCATGGATGCGGAAGGCGAGGTGCTGACGCCGCTGGACGATGCCGCGGTGACAGCCGCGGTCGCGCAGCTGATGGCCAAAGGCTGTGAAGCTCTGGTAATCCACTTCCTGCACAGCTACATCAATCCGGCGCACGAACTTCGCGCACTCGAGATCGCACGCGGCATGTGGCCAAACGCCTATCTCACAGCCGGGCACCTGATTTTGTCCGAGTACCGCGAATACGAGCGCGGCACCACTGCCTGCGTCAACGCCGCGGTGCAGCCGATACTCGCGCGCTATATCGAGCGCCTGCGGCGCGAACTGCGCGAACAGGGATTTGCCAACGACCTGCTGGTGATGCAGGGCAACGGCGGCACCGTGTCCTCGGCCATCGTGGCCGAGCACGCCGTCAACACTGTCATGTCCGGCCCTGCCTCGGGGGTGATGGCCGCCGCCTACACCGCGTCCGCCGCCGGCTACAGCGAGGTGGTGACTTACGACATGGGAGGCACTTCCACCGACGTCGCGCTGATACAGGCAGGCGTGCCCACCGTGTCCTCGGAACTGGAACTGGAATACGCCATGCCGATCCATGTGCCGATGGTGGACGTGCACACCATCGGCGCCGGTGGCGGCTCGATCGCCTTCATCAACGAAGCCGGCATGCTGCAGGTCGGGCCGGAATCGGCAGGCGCCACGCCGGGACCGATCTGTTACGGCCGTGGCGGACGCGAACCGACCATCACCGATGCCAATCTGATTCTGGGCCGGCTCAATCCGGACAAACTCCTCGCCGTCGACCGGCCGGTATCGCTGGATGAGGTGCGCGCAATCATCCTGGAGAAAGTGGGCAAACCGCTGGGGCTGGACGCTACCGCGGCCGCAGCGGCAATACTGCGCATCGCCAACGACAGAATGGCCGGCGCCATCCGCATGGTCTCGCTCGCGCGCGGACACGATCCGCGCGACTTCGTGCTGTTCCCGTTCGGCGGCGCCGGCCCGCTGCATGCGGCGGCGCTGGCGCGCGAACTGGCGATTCCAAAGCTGTTGATCCCGGTACGCCCGGGCATCACCAACGCACTGGGTTGCGTCGTCGCCGATGCCCGTCACGATTACGTCAATACCATCAACAAGCCCTTGCCGGCGCTCGACATCAATCTGGTCTGGTCGACCCTGGAAGCGCAGATTGCCGAAGGGCGGGCGACGCTCGCGCGTGAAGGCGTGGCCATCGAGGGCACGCGCATCCTGCACTTTGCCGACATGCAGTTCCAGGGACAGAGCCATATCCTCTCCCTCGGCCTGCCGCAGCTCAAGGTGACGAAAGACGAACTGCAGCGCCTGTTCGAAGCCGCCTACTGGGAACGCTTCGGCGTGGAACTGCCCGAAATCCGCGCCGTGCTGGTCAACCTGCACACCGCCGTGATCGGCCTGCGACCGCGGCTGGATCTGGCCGTGCTCGCGCGCGCAAGTGAACGCGCCGGCGACCTGCAGGGCGCGCTGAACGGAATGCGCGAAGTCTGGTTCGAAGGCGGCGTTCGCGCCACGCCCATCTATCAGCGCGAAAAGCTGCCGCAGGACGCAAGATTCATCGGGCCCGCCGTGATCGAGCAGCTGGACTGCACCACGGTGATCGAGCCGGACAACCGCGTGGAACTCGACGCCCTGGGCAATCTGCTGGTGACGGTGTGACGCGATGAAAGCCCTCTTTACGCAGAATCTACTTCAGCCATGAATCTTCCCCGGCAAGCGGGGAACCAACGAAAGCAGGCGCAAAAATCATGAGCATCGACCTCGACCTCGACCCAGTCACCCTGGCCGTGATCCAGAACGGCCTCAACCAGGTCTGCAACGAAATGGATCTGGCTTTCTGCCGCGCTGCGTTTTCCCCGGTGATCTCGGAGGCGATGGACCGTTCCGACGGCATTTACCACCGCGACGACGGCGCGCTGATCGCGCAGGGCGAACTGGGCCTGCCGGTGTTCGTCGGCACCATGCAGTTCTCCACCCAGGCCGTCATTGAGCGCGCGAAAAGCGTGGAACCCGGCGACGTATTCATCGTCAACGACCCTTATCTCGGCGGCACGCATCTGATGGACGTGCGTTTCGTCAAGCCGTTTTTCTACCAGGGCAAGCTGTTCGCCTGGCTCGCCAACACCGGCCACTGGCCGGACATCGGCGGCATGGTGCCGGGCGGGTTCTCGGCGCACGCCACCGAATCGGAGCAGGAAGGCCTGCGGCTGCCGCCGGTGAAGCTGTTCAAGCGCGGCGTGATGGACGAGGAAATCCTCGCCATCATCCTGTCGAACATCCGCATCGCAGACCAGCGCATCGGCGATATCAAGGCGCAGGCAGCGGCGCTCTCGATCGGCGAGAAACGCCTCGCGGCGCTGCTCGACCGCTATGGTGCTGACACGGTGGATGCCGCCATTGCAGAGTTGCGCGCACGCGCCGCGCAGCAGATGCGCGCCAAGATCGCCACCATTCCGGATGGGATCTACGAGGGGCATTCCATCGTCGATTCCGATGGCGTGGTGGACGAACCGCTGCTGATCAAAATGAAAATCACCAAGCAGGGAACGGGGCTCACCTTCGACATGAGCGGATCGTCCCCGCCCTGCCGCGGACCGATGAATTCGGTGATCGCAACCACCAAGTCCTCGATTTATCTGGCGATGAAGCACATATTTCCGGAGGTGCCGATCAACGCCGGCACCTTCGAGCCGCTCGTCATCATCGAGCCAGAGGGAACGTTTCTTTACGCCCACTATCCACGCCCCGTCTCGGGCTGCGCGGCCGAAGTGAGCCAGCGCATCGCCGAGGCCGTATTCTGCGCCCTCACCCATGCGATCCCCGACCAGCTATTCGCCGCGCCAGCCGGGTCTTCGGGCAATCTGGCCCTGGGCGGGCAGGACCCGAAGCGCCAGCGCTCCTATGTCATGTACGTGATTTCGGGCGGGGGCTATGGCGGCAATCCGCGCGGCGACGGCCTCTCCAACGGCTGCTCCACCATAGGCATTTCCAAGACCACGCCGATTGAGGTGATGGAGCAATACTACCCGGTGCTGTTCGAGGAGTATTCGCTGCATGAAGGCTCGGGCGGCGCGGGCGAGCACCGCGGCGGCTTCGGCGTCAACTACACCATCCGGCTGCGCCGCGGTGCCGCGCGTGCCTCGATGGTAATGGACCATGGCCGCACCGGGCCGCTGGGCGCGCTCGGCGGCGCCGACGGCGGCGTTAACAAAGTACGCATCGAGCGAGGCACCAAGAGTTATGTGCCGCCGCATTTGTCCAAGGACCAGGACATAGAACTGCAACCGGGCGACCGCATCCATGTCTCCACCCCCGGCGGCGGCGGCTTCGGCGATCCTCTCAAGCGCGAGCCGCAGCGCGTGGCGCAGGACGTGGCCCGCGGCTACTACACGCGCACGCAGGCCGAGAGTCTGTTCGGCGTGATCCTCGGCAGCGACGGCTCGGTCGATGCCAAGCGTACCGGTGTCCAGCGCAAACGGAGCTGAACACCGCCGCGACCTTTCGCATGCATACATGCTGCTCCCAGGCCATCCATTTTGATTTCCGACCCCCTCTTCTATGCTGCCGCGATCCCGGCGCTGCTGATCAGCGGCATTTCCAAATCCGGCTTCGGCAGCGGACTGGGCATCCTCGCCGTGCCCTTGATCGCGCTTACCATACCGACGACGCAGGCGGCCGCAATCATGCTGCCCATCTTGTGCGTCATGGATCTGGCGGCGCTGTGGGCCTACCGCGGACAATGGAGCCGCGAGAACATCAAGATCATGTTGCCAGGCGGCCTCACCGGCATCCTGGTCGGCGCGCTCACGTTCCGCTACGTGAGCGAAGCCGGCTTGAAGCTCATGCTCGGTGCCGTGGCGATCGGTTTCCTGTTGCAGCGCTGGATCAGCGCATCTTCGCATCTGGACAAAACGCTGCCCGCGGCGGGCAAAGGCTACTTCTGGTCCACCCTGTCCGGGTTCACCAGCACGCTTGCGCATGCGGGCGGCCCGCCGATGTCTATTTATCTGCTGCCGCAAAGAAGATCTCCAAACCGGTGAAAGCGGAGCGAAGCTCTTCAGCCAGTGCGATACCCGGGAAGAGGTGTCCGCCCGTCCCCCCGCCGCTGAAGAGTACTGATACACTTTTCA
>JAENXP010000233.1 GCA_016649475.1 Burkholderiales bacterium
CGAGTATCAGCACGAGTATGCCGGTGTAGAGCTTGACGCGCGCGGCGCCGCCCTTCGCCCCGCCGAGAAACGGACC
This sequence comes from Burkholderiales bacterium, assembly GCA_016649475.1. Lineage (GTDB taxonomy): Bacteria > Pseudomonadota > Gammaproteobacteria > Burkholderiales > SG8-39 > 2-12-FULL-64-23. The sequence continues at coordinate 77 of JAENXP010000233.1, forward strand.
GATGGCGCGGCGGAAAACGCGCAGCGTGCGGGTCTCCTGCGGCTCCTCGCCGTGTGCGCTGGCGTGCGGCTTGAGCAGCTTCAGCGCGAGCCAGGGCGTGACGATGAAGGCGATCGCGAGCGATATGATCATGCCCATGCTGGCGTTGATCGGGATCGGGCTCATGTAGGGGCCCATCAGGCCGGTGACGAAAGCCATCGGCAGCAGCGCCGCGATCACCGTGAAGGTCGCGAGTATGGTGGGGCCGCCGACTTCGTCGACCGCGTCCGGGATCAGTTGCGCCAGCGACTCGCCGGAAAGCGCGCCGCGCCGGTGTATGTTCTCCACCACCACGATGGCATCGTCCACCAGGATGCCGATGGAAAATATCAGCGCGAACAGCGACACGCGGTTAAGGGTGAAACCCCAGGCCCAGGAAGCGAACAGGGTCGCGGCCAGGGTCAGGATCACGGCAACGCCGACGATCACCGCCTCGCGCCGCCCCAGCGCCATCCATACCAGTGCCACCACCGAAAGCGTCGCGAAAATCAGCTTCTGGATCAGCTTCTGCGCCTTGTCGTTGGCGGTTTCGCCGTAGTTGCGGGTGAGCGAGACTTCCACGCCTTCCGGAATCACGCTGCCCTTGAGTTGCTCCACCCGCCGCACCAGGTGCGTGGCGACATCCACGGCATTCTCGCCCGGTTTCTTGGCAATCGCGAGGGTCACCGCGGGAAACTCGCCGCGCGCCTTGCCTTTGCCGGCGACACCGTTGCCGTACCAGACGTAATGCGCAGGAAGTTCCGGCCCGTCCTGCACCTCGGCCACGTCTTCGAGATAAATCGGCCGGCTCTGCACCGCGCCGACCACCAGGCGCTTCAGATCCGCGGCCGACGCGAGAAACTGCCCGGTCTCTATCAGGGTCTCGCGATTTGCGTCGACCAGGCTGCCCGAGGGCATCGCCACGTTGGCTGCGATCAGCGCGTTGCGCACGTCCAGCGGGGTGAGGTGCCAGGCGTGCAGCCGCTCGACATCGAGCAGCACGCGCAAGGCGCGCCGCGCACCGCCCAGGGTCGCCACGGTGCGTACGCCGGGCACGCGCTGCAGTTCGATCTCGGCAGCATGCGCGATCTGCTCCAGCTGATAGGCGCCGCGCGCGGGGTCGGCGGTCCACAGGGTCAGGCTGACGATGGGAACGTCGTCGATGCCCATCGGCTTGATGATGGGCTCGCCCACGCCGAGCGAGGGCGACACCCAGTCGCGATTCGAATTGATGGTGTCATACAGCCGCACCAGCGCCTGGGTGCGATCCTCGCCGACCTTGAACTGAACCGTGAGCACCGACATGCCTGGCTTGGTCACCGAGTAGATGTGCTCCATGCCGGTAATGCGCGACAGCACCTGTTCGGCGGGCACAGTTACCAGCGTCTCCACGTCCCTGGCCGACGCGCCCGGGAACGGAATGATGACGTTCGCCATGGTGACGTTGATCTGCGGCTCTTCCTCGCGCGGCGTCACCAGCACCGCGAATGCGCCGAGCAGCAGCGCGATCAGCGCGATGAGCGGCGTCATCTGCGACTGCAGGAAAATCTGGCTGATGCGTCCGGAGATACCCATATTGATCTGGTGACCGCTTATTTGAATCGAAGGACTGCGCCTGCGCTAATCGGGCTGAGATGCCCGCCCGCCTTGCACCTCGGGCCCTGCCTACTTGCCGCCGCGTTTCAGCGCCGCCAGTGCTGCCACCGGGTCGAGCGCGACTTTTTCCCCGGGCAAGACGCCGGCAAGGACTTCCACCTCCCCAGCCTCTGCTTCTTCCCCCAGACGCAACTGGCGATAGCTTATGGCGCCGTTTTCGCTTACGACGTAGGCGCCGGCCACCTCACTGCGCCTTGCCACCGCCGCCGCCGGTATCAGCAGCTTTTTCACCCGGCCGACGGCGAAATGTGCGCGCGCGAACATGCCCGGATAAAGGCCTTCCAGGCCGGGCGGAAGATCCAGCCGCACCTGCGTTGTGTGGGTCTGGGCGTCGGCAACCGGCAGGATCGATACTTTGGATGCTTGCGCGCGCATATTCAGTGCCGGGAATTCCACGCTGGCGCTGGCCAGCCGGCGCACCGCGTCCAGCTGCTGTTGCGGCAGGCTGGCGGTAACCCGCAGTTCGCCCGGATCGAATCCGGTCATCAGCGGTTTGCCGGGCGTGGCCATTTCACCCAACTCGACGTGGCGCGCGGACACCACGCCGCTATAGGGTGCGACCACCGTGGCGTAGCTGCGGGTGGCCGCAGCCTGGCCACGGCCGGCCTCGGCCACTGCCAGCTGCGCCTTGGCCGCCTGGTAATCGGCTTGCGCCTTGTCCATCGCCGCTGCGCTCATGAATTTCTGCTCGACCAGCCTCTGCGTACGCTCGAACTGCGCCTTGGCGTTGCGCAAGGTCGACTCGGCCTGGGCTATCTGGGCCTGGCTCGCGGCATAGGCCTGATTGACCTCGGCGGGGTCGATGCGCACGATGACCTGGCCCTTCTTGACCCGGTCACCGACATCGAAATTCACCTCGACTACGCGGCCGGAGATCTGCGCCGCCACGGTGGCTTGCTTCACCGCCTCGACCACGCCTTCAGCGGAGTAAGTCTGAGCGACTTCGCGATACTGCACCGGAGCGGTGCGCAGAGCCGGCGCGTCGGCCGCTGCCGCCGGCGCCAGCGCATACACAAATGCGATCCCCGCAAACGCGGCGCGCAGGAAAGATAGGTTTGGAGTAGTCATGGCAGTCATTGTAGCGGCGGACCTGTGGAGGGTATGTGACCTAGGTTACCGAGTTGCGGGCACAGGCCTATGATATGCATCAAACATACCTGAACGGGGCTGGTCGCCCCCCGTCGTGACCGGACCCGCGTTCAGTACAGAGCACCCGCGAGCAGCTTGCGAAACTTGCTCACCAGTTCGTCCTGATCCTCGGCTAGGCTGAACACATCGACCATGAGTTTGCGCGCGCTGGTGCGCAGCGCGCCGCGGTCCTTGCGCACCACTTCCAGCAGCGCGGCGAGCGCCGGCTCGAAGCGCATGTCGGCGACCAGGCGCTCGCCCAGCGCCAGGCGCGAATTCAGGTCATCGGGATCGGCGGCGAGCTTCGCTTCCAGCTCGTCGATCGGCGGCATTTCCCGGCTTTTCTTCCACAAGGCCAGCACGGAGTAGAGCCTGTCCGCGCGCTCGTCGCGTTCGCGCTCCGGTATCGGCGCAAACAGCTGATCCGCCTCGGCGTGGCTGTTTTTCGCCAGCAACAACTCGACCAGATCCAGCCGCACCGCCAGATTCTCCGGTTCGAGTTCGAGCGCGCTGCGCAAATTGCGCTCGGCCTCGTCGAAATCGCCCTGGTTGACGAGCGCGCGCGCGGTGCGCCGCAGCTTCTCGCCCGGCGTGGGAATCAGCCGGTCGATGAATGCGCGCACCTCGCTCTCGGGCAGCGCTCCGGTAAATTCGTCCGCGAGCTTGCCGTCGACAAATGCCTTGACGTTGGGGATGCCGCGCACGCCGAATCGCGCGGACAGCTGCGGATGCTCGTCGGAATTGACCTTGGCCAGAACGAAGCGCCCCTTGTATTCGCCCGCCAGCTTCTCCAGGATGGGCTTGAGCGCCCGGCACGGGGCGCACCATGGCGCCCAGAAATCGACCAGCACAGGCACACTCGCAGACGCCTGCAGCACATCGCGCTCGAAGGTTTCGGTTCCGGTTTCAAAGGTGTGCGTGTTCATGGCGGCTCCCGTGGGTATTTGTGCGGTATATGGGGTCAGGTGCGGCATTTTGCAAGCGTACTGGCCCTTGCTGGATCTTTCTTATAGCATCCGGGCATGCATCTACCCGACTACCACGGCGGCAGCATCGTCAATCTGATGCGCTCGATCGAGCGCGCGCTCGATGCGAGGCCGTGCGAGGCCGCCGCGGCGTATCCGGAGTTGAACGCGATCCCGGCGCAGTCATTCTCGGGCGCGCGCAATATCGTGCTGCTGGTGATCGACGGATTGGGCTACGACTACCTCACCGGCGCCGGCGCAGGCGGCGTGCTGCAGCGCCATCTGAAGGCGCGCCTGACCTCGGTGTTCCCCTCGACCACGGCCACGGCGGTGAGCAGCTTCCTTACCGGGGTCGGCCCGCAGCAGCACGCGCTCACCGGCTGGCATGCCTGGCTGCGCGAACTGGGCTGCGTCACCGCGACATTGCGCTTTCGCCCGCGCCACGGCGGTGAACCGCTGTCCAGGGCGGGCATCGCTGCGCGCAGCGTGTACACCGCCGAGCCCATGTTCGACCGGCTGGCCGCGAAAAGCTATGTCGTGTCGCCGTCAAAGATAATCGATTCCGACTACAACCTCGCGCATTGCGGGCTGGCCGAGCGCCGCCCCTACCAGGAATTGCCCGGACTGTTTTCAAACGTGGCAGAAATCCTGGCGACCGGAGGGGAGCGCAAGTTCATCCACGCCTATACCTACGACTTCGACGAGACCGCGCATACCCACGGCAGCGCGAGCCCCGAGCTGCAGACGAAATTCCGCCAGATCGATGCTGCCTGCGCGCAATTTCTGGACGATATCGCCGGATCCGGCACACTGCTTATCGCAGTCGCCGACCACGGCTTCATCGACTCGCCCGCGCCCGCGTGCGTCGAACTCGAAGACCACCCGCAACTCGCGCAGATGCTGATGCTGCCCTTGTGCGGCGAGCGCCGCGCCGCCTATTGCTACGTCCAGCCCGGACAGGACGCCGCGTTCGAGCATTACGTGCAGACCCGGCTCGCGCACTGCGCCAGCCTGCACCGCAGCAGCGACCTGATCGCCCAGGGCTGGTTCGGCCTGGGTCCGGCGCACCCGCGCCTGGCCGAGCGCGTCGGCTATTACACCCTGGTGATGAAAGACGATTACACCATCAAGGACTGGATACTGGGCGAATCGCGGTATCTGACCGTGGGCGTGCACGGCGGCGTGAGCGCCGCGGAAATGTACGTGCCGCTGATGAGGGAGCATCAGTTCATCGGAGCGCTTGAAATCTATTACACCATTACGGAGCGGAAAAAACAGCTGGGCAAGCTGTTGATCCAATCCTCGACCGTGCTCATATCCCTGGCGTTGGGTCTTTCGACGGCGGTTCTGTACTTGCTTTTTAAA
>JAENXP010000307.1 GCA_016649475.1 Burkholderiales bacterium
CGCCTCAATGCGGACCGGCCCGAGTCGCGCGCGGCACTGGGCAACTTTTTCGCGCGTCAGGGCCGCGTTGACGAGGCGTCGACCCAACTGAACTCCGCGCTGGTACTAGACCCTGAATTTGTCCCCGCCTATGTGAATCTCGCCGATCTTCTGCGCGCGCAGGGCCGGGATGCGGAGGCTGAGCGCATACTGCGCGATGGATTGCTCAAGCTGCCCGATTCCGCCGCGTTGCACCACACCCTGGGACTTGCGCTGATACGTCTTAAACGAAACACCGAGGCGCTCGCTGAATTGCGACGCGCGACAGAGCAGGCGCCGGCTGACGCGCGCTTCGCCTATGTCTACGCCGTCGCCCTGCACTCCACCGGCAAGACGGAGGCCGCACTCGCCGAGATTGGTCGCGCATTGCTGCTGCGCCCCGACGAACGTGATCTGCTGGTCATTGCCGCGACCATGCGGCAGGAAAGTGGCGATTTAGGTGGTGCCCGGAGCTACGCCAAACGGCTCTTCCAACGTTACCCGGATGATCCGAATGCCGCGATACTGGCGCGTCAGCTTGGTGCTTTGCCTTGAAATCCACCCAAGAACGATCCAAAGCCGGAATTGGTGCGGTGCAGTAAATTTTGCCGTGCCAAGCCGCAGCTACCGTTTCCACGGTATTATTGATTAAACAAATATTGCTTATACGATATATGAATTATCTGTAATTTCATATGGATATGATTTTTTTGATTTTGCGGTAGCGGAAGTGAAATAATTCACATATCCTCGCGAAATAATTCTTGCGCCGCAGCAAAACTTTGCTGTATAGTCGAGTCAAGCTTGAACATTGATAGATGGGTTTAGATTCAGTGTTGAAGCTTGTCTCCTCCACCCCTCCTCCTTTTGGTGGATTCAACGCAACTCCTCGGAGTTGCGTTTTTTTTGCCCGCGAACCATATCGGCGAGCAGTGCTTAGTTTGACTTGAGTGCGTCGCTGACATACAATCATGCCCTTTTCCGCGAAGCCTATTTCCCCCATGAAAACATTTTCCGCCAAGCCGCATGAAGTCAAACACGACTGGTTCGTTATCGACGCCGCCGACAAGGTGCTCGGGCGCGTCGCAACAGAGATTGCCCGGCGCCTGCGCGGCAAACACAAGGTCATCTACACGCCGCATGTGGATACCGGTGATTTCATTGTCGTCGTGAATGCCGCCAAGCTGCGGGTCACGGGCGCAAAGGACGCGGACAAAACCTATTATCGCCACAGCGGTTATCCGGGCGGCATTTCCCAGACCAGTTTCGGCAAGATGCAGGCGCGCTTTCCCGGACGGGCGTTGGAAAAGGCAGTCAAAGGCATGCTACCCAAGGGACCCCTGGGCTATGCCATGTTCAAGAAACTCAAGGTGTACGCCGACGGCGAGCACCCGCACGTCGCACAGCAACCCAAAGCGCTGGAGATTTAATCAATGGCTGAGACCAGTTACAATTACGGCACGGGCCGCCGCAAGACTTCTGTGGCGCGCGTGTTCATCAAGCCCGGCAAAGGCAAGTTCGTCGTCAACGACAAGGAACTGGATGAGTATTTTGGCCGCGAAACCGGTCGCATGGTGGTGCGCCAGCCCTTGGTGTTGACCGACCATCTTAATACCTTCGATATCAAGGTGAACGTGGATGGCGGCGGCGAGTCGGGCCAGGCCGGCGCGGTTCGCCACGGCCTCACCCGCGCGCTGATCGAATATGACCCCACGCTCAAGCCGGCGCTGTCCAAGGCCGGGCTGGTGACTAGAGATGCGCGCGAAGTCGAGCGCAAAAAAGTGGGCTTGCACAAGGCGCGGCGTGCGAAGCAGTTCTCCAAGCGTTAAACCCAGCCCCAGGAAACTCCCAAAAGCCGCCCTTCGAGGCGGCTTTTGTTTTTGCGGCTGCATTAATCGGCTGTTAGACTGGGCTTGCATCACCTACGGAGCAGGAAATGATCAAGATAGGCGTGGTTGGAGGTACCGGCTATACCGGCGTCGAACTGTTGCGGATACTGGCGCAGCACCCGCAGGCCGAACTGCGCGCCATTACCTCGCGCAAGGAAGCAGGCATGGCGGTGAGCGAACTGTTCCCAAGCCTGCGCGGTCACGTTGACCTTGCTTTTTCCGACCCTGCAGAGGCGGCGCTCGATCAATGTGATGTCGTGTTCTTCGCCACACCCCACGGCGTCGCAATGAACGACGCCAGGCGGTTGGTCGACGCCGGGGTGCGGCTCATCGACATCTCCGCCGATTTCCGCATTCAGAACGTCGCCGAATGGGAGAAATGGTACAAGGTGAAGCACGCTTGTCCGGAGCTGATAGCAGAAGCGGTGTACGGCCTGTGCGAAGTAAATCGCGAGCGCATCCGCAAGGCGCGCATCGTCGCCAACCCGGGCTGCTATCCGACTGCGGTGCAGCTCGGCTTTCTGCCGCTGCTCGAGGCGGGCGTGGTCGACGCCGCACACCTGATCGCCGACGCGAAGTCGGGCGTGAGCGGGGCCGGGCGCAAGGCGGAGACGCACATTCTGTTTTCCGAGGCTTCGGACAATTTCAAGGCCTACGGCGTGCCCGGGCATCGCCATGGAGTCGAGATCGTGCAGTGCCTGTCGAAAATCATCGGCAGCGCGATCGGCCTGACGTTCGTGCCGCATCTGACTCCGATGATACGCGGCATCCACGCCACGCTTTACGCGCGCATCGCGCGCGAGAGCGACTTCCAGAAGTTGTACGAGGAGCGCTACGCGCGCGAACCGTTCGTCGACGTACTCCCGCCAGGCAGCCATCCGGACACGCGCTCGGTACGCGCCGCCAACACCTGCCGTATCGCCTTGCACCGGCCTCAGGGTGGCGACACGCTGGTGGTGCTCTCGGTTATCGATAATCTGGTGAAAGGTGCGTCGGGTCAGGCGGTACAAAACATGAACCTCATGTTCGGCCTGGAAGAGTCGCTGGGCCTCCGACACGTGCCCGTTCTTCCATAGCACCTGCGATGCCGCCGAACCTGCTGAAAAAGGTCCGCCAGCGCTTCGGCATCTCGGCGCCGCGCATGACGGTGCAGACTCATGTCGCCTGGTACTGGCGCATGCTTGGATTAATCGTGGTGCTCTCCTGTTCGATTGCGCTGGCTGCATGGATCTACGATGCAGGCCGGCGCATCGCCGGTTTTGATCGCAGCGAGGCTGATCAGGAATTGACGGTACTGCGTGAGAGTGTCGCCAGGCTGAGCAAGGAGGCCGCTGCGCTTCACGCCAGCGTTAGCGCCAGCGACAGCAAACTTCAGATCGAGCGCACCGCCCAGACCCAATTGGGGAGACAGGTGAAGGCGTTGGAAGAGGAAAATGCCCGGCTGAAGGAGGATCTGGCTTTTTTCGAGAACCTGATTCCGAGCGAAAAGCACGACAACGCGTTGTTGATCAATCGCTTCCGAGTGGATCGGGGGGCGTTGCCGGGGGAGTTTCGCTATCGCCTGCTGCTGTTGCAGGGCGGTCGCCGCGACAAGCCTTTTCAGGGCAATCTGCAGTTGCTGGTGACCCTGCAAGAGGAAGGCAACGATGCTATTATCACTCTCCCCGAGCAGGGGGCGGCCAAGGATTACAAGATAAGCTTCAAGTACTTCCAGCGGATTGAAGGTTCGTTCCGCATGGCGCCAAGCGCGCAGGTCAAGTCTGTGCGCGTGCGGATATTTGAAACCGGGTCCACCCAGGTGCGCGCGACACAGAGCTTCAACCTTTCCTAGATGCTATCGGGAAGCCTTCGTGATAGCATTCTGGTGCGAAAGAGCATGAGGGGGCTTGTCCCACGCTTGATTGGAACCTTAAGGGGGTAATCATGTTCGGCAAAAAGGTTAGCAAACCGCAGAACCGCATCGACAGCCTGATCGGCGCTGGCACCGTTATTGAAGGCAATATCAGCTTTACCGGGGGCCTGCGCGTCGATGGCGAGATCAAGGGCAACGTCATTGCCGCGGGCGAGCAGCCGAGTACGCTGGTGGTGAGCGAGCAGGCGCGCATAGAAGGTGAGATACATGTTTCGCATCTGGTCGTGAACGGGACCATAGCCGGCCCGGTACATTCGGCCGAATTTCTAGAACTTCAGGCGCATTCGCGCGTCAAAGGCGATGTGCACTACAATTCGCTGGAAATGCACCTCGGCTCGGTAGTGGACGGCCGCTTGGTGCACAATTCCGGCGTGTCCGAGGGTGGCAAGACGGTTGAGTTGAAGGTTGCCTCGCGCAATTATTGATTGCGGACGGGCAGAATGATTGGACTATTTTCAGGAGTAAGTAAATAAACGCAGTAGCAGA
>JAENXP010000089.1 GCA_016649475.1 Burkholderiales bacterium
GCGGATCGATCTCTAGCGCGCGCTCGACCTCGCCCTGCTCGCGGTAGGCTGCCGCATCCACCGAAACGTGGCCTTTCACGCGGTAGGTGAGGGCGTGCAGGAATTGCGGACCGGCGCCCGAGCGGACGCGCCTGGCCAGTTCGCGCGCCGCAGCGTCCACCGCCAGCACATCGTTGCCGTCGACGGTCTGGGCCGCAAGGCCGATGCCGCGCGCGCGTTCGGCCGCGCCATCGCCTGCGGTCATGGCATCGGTTGCGGTTGTCGCCGAATAGCGGTTGTCCTCGCATACGAACAGCAGCGGCAGCTCGAAAATCTTCGCCCAGTTGAGCCCTTCGAGAAACGGCCCGCGGTTGATCGCACCGTCGCCGAAAAAGCAGGCGACGATAGCATCACTGCCGCGGATTTTCGCCGAATGCGCCGCGCCTACTGCGATGGGAATGCCGGCTGCGACCACCCCGTTGGCACCGAGCATGCCGACGGCGAAATCGGCGATGTGCATCGAGCCGCCCTTGCCCTTGTTGGTGCCGGCTGATCGTCCGAGAAGCTCGCACATCATCGCGGTGGTATCCGCGCCCTTGGCCAGCGTATGGCCGTGGCCGCGGTGGGTCGAAGTCAGGTAGTCACCGTGGGCAAGGTTTGCGCATACGCCGGCTGCGACTGCTTCCTGGCCGGTAGAAAGATGCAGCGGCCCGCGCACCAGCGCAGCCGCGTCGGTCGTCGCGCCGAACGCCGCGACACTACCCCGGCTTGCTTCTTCCGCCGCGTTCTCGAACGCGCGGATGCGCGCCATGGTGCGGTACAGTTGGAGCAGTTGGTCCGCGGGCGACGCGTTTGCGGCGGGGATATCGGCGGGCAAGGCGGGCTCCGGAAATGACCGATCAGTGCAATTGTTCGTATCAGGCACAGCGGCCGGTCAGGCGTCGGCAAACTCCTGCATGACCTCGGGTGAAATATCAGACTCCTTTTTGCCTACGAGCGCGTAATAGAACAGCGGCTGTCCTTCGATGGAAATACGATGCCGGTATCTCTCCAGGTGATGAACTTCAAGGGTGTCGGTCGTCAGCAGGTGCTTGGTCAGACGCGAGAATCCGGATACATCGCTTTCCTGCAGAAAAGTGTCCTTGATATTAAAAGCCACCCAGCCTCCCGGCTGAACGAAATTGAATGCCGTGGCGAAAGCCCTGGTTGGAATATCTCCAAACCCTAGCGCCGCGACGCATGTCAGACAGTCGATTTGCCAATCGCGAAGTTCCTGCTCGGTTTCAGGGTCCAGATTGCAAAAGTCGGCCACATAGTATGCGTCGTATGCTCCCGGCCTGTCGCGTTCGCACGCCAGATACGCTTCCCTGGATATGTCGACACCGATTACCCGGGCCACCTGCAGGATTTCGCCGACCATACCATTGCCGGCCCCGAGGTCGAGAACCCGAAGCTCGCTCAATTCCGCGCGGCTGGATTTCAGCACTTTGCCCAGAACGTCGGCAATCAACTGCGGGGAAACACACTTCAGCCGCTCATAGAAAAGCTGCTCGTACAGGCCGGGGCGGTTGTAGAGCTCGCCATAATCATGAAAGCGCAGCTTGGATTCCTTGCCCCCCTCCTTCAGATAAAAATAGGCTTCATCCTGTCCGAGCGGCCTAGGCTCGGGTGCAGGGAACCTGATGCTGTATCGAGTGGTATTCATTTGGCCTCCATGGAGATAAACCGACAGAACCTGAATTGTTATTTAGTTTGAGTGTCTGCTCCGCCGCTGACGCGCGAATTTCGCGGCGCACTCGGAGCAGAACGGATTCTCGGGTCGCGCTAAGTAGTGGAGACTCCACTCGCGCATATCCAAAATCTGCGATGACCGACATTTTAACTTAGATGCAGTGCAGCAAAACCACAATATCACCGCCCGCATGGCTGCAGGCCAGGGCTTGCTATTAGCTTCAGCTTCGCGGCCTCGCGCAATCAGATGGCGCCGAGTTGGCCGCGGTCCTGCAAGCCGCGGACATTGCCGCTCCGCGCGTAGCGCGCTACCTGAAGCTATCCAGAAAATCCTTCACCGCCTTCACCATATCGTCCTCGTGGCCAGCGAAAAAATGATTGGTGCCGGGAATCATGATCTGCTTCGAAGCCGCGTTTCCCGCGAGCGCGGCCTTGCGCTTTGTTGCGCCCGCGAGCACCTGCGGCAAGTCGTTGGCGCCGTAGAGGTCGAGCACCGGCGTCCTGACCCCTTCATAGGTGTCGGTAGCATCGGGATCGCCGGGCAGGGCGGCCATGCCGAGCGCAGCCCAGGCATTGATTCCGGCCGGGTTGCCGGCCATGTAAGCGCGAGCCATGCGCGAGCCCATGCTGTGAGAAACCAGGGCCATGCGCTTGTAGCCTTTGTCCTGCAAAAATGCGAGAGCAAGCTGCAGGCGCTCCACCGCCTCGGGGAAGGTCGCGAGGTACGCCTCAGGCCTGGCGTCGGCCGCAAGCACCGGCATCTGTATCGACAACGTGGCGTAGCCGTAGTCAGGCAGGCGCTGGCGCAGGGTGCCGATCATGCCCCAGTCGGGATGGATGCCGATGCCGTGCACTACGATCACACCCATGCTTGCATTCGCGGCCTCGGTGTAGATGCCGAGAAATTTGTGGCCGTTGCTTTGCACCAGGTATGCCGGGTCGCCGACCACGATCCCCGGCGCGACTTCGCTTTCCCACCTTTTCTCGCGGGCGTAATCGGGCGCCGCGAGAGCCGAAATCGACAGGAGCAGCAAAGCAACGATCAAGTAGTAGCGCATATCGTCACCCCCCTTTGCTGCGGCTGTCGCGCTCCAGCTGTTCGCGCTGGTCCGGGTGTGCAATGGCGAGCATTTTGCGCGCGCGCTCGGGCAGGCTGGCGCCGCGCAGGTCAGCCACTCCGTATTCAGTGATGATGATGCCCGCGTCGCTCCTGGGCGTGCTTACCGGGCCGTTCAGCTTGGCGACGATGCGGCTGTGCCTGCCGGCGGTGGAGGGCAGGGCGACGATGGGCAGGCCGCCTTTGGAGCTTTGCGCGGCGCGCAGGAAGTCGACCGCGCCGCCGACGGCACCCACATACACCCCGGCTGCGACCTCGGCGTTGATCTGGCCGGAGAGATCGACTTCCACCGCAGAATTGAGTGCGGTAAAGCGCTCGATTTGCGCCAGCACGCCGGCACCGTGCGTGTAGTCAGACGAGCGAAACTGCAGTTGCGGATTGCGGCGGGCAAAATCGTGCAGCCGCCTGCTGCCGAACATGATGCCGGCTACGCTGACGCCGCGGTCTATGCTCTTTCTGGCGTTGGTGATCACGCCCGCCTGCATCAGCGCCGCGACCTGATCGCCGATGGCGCCCGAGTGCACGCCCAGGTCCCGCCGGTCGGCGAGTTGGGCGAGTATGACTTCAGGCAGGACGCCCAGGCCGAATTGCAGCGTGGCGCCGTCCTCGATCAATGCCGCGGCATGGCGCGCGACCGCCAACTCCGCTGCCCCCGCTTGTGGGTGGACGAGCTCGAGCGGGTCGCGGGCGGTGCGCACGATGTAATCGAGATCCGCTTCGAGGACCGGGCGTTCGCCGCAAGTCCAGGGCGCGCGTTGGTTGACTTCGGCGATGACGACGCGCGCGGCTTCCAGGGCCGGGATCAGGTACTCGTGCGCGATCGACAGGCTGTATTCGCCGCGCTCGTTCGCCGGGGCGAGTTGCAGCAGCAACACATCCACTTTCAGGCGTCCGCTGGCAATCAGGCCGCCCAGGTGCGAGTAGTGGCAGGGCAGGATCGCCAGCCTGTCCGCCTTGGCGAGCACGCGGTTGCCGCCGGTGCCGGCGTAGCCGGAAAAGCCTATGCAGTCGGCGTGCTCCGCTCTCAGGGTGTCGGAGTAGGTGACGCCGAGAAAAACGTTGAATTTCCCGATGGCATGGCGCTGCGCCATCAGCGCCTGGGTGAGCGGCAGCGGTTCGGCGTTTGCCTGACCCCACATGACGCTGTCGCCGCGGCGAACGATGGCGCTCAGGTCCAGCGCGTTCGGTTCGAGTTCTTTGGCCAAGTTTCTTCTCAGGATCGAAAAAATGTTTGCGCCCGATTCACAGGCGGCGCATCGGAGCGTAACATCGAGCCGTCTAAAATTGGAAGGCGCACATGGAAAAAGACATGAAATTGCTGGGTATGGGCCCGTTCTGGGACGATCTCTCGGTCGGAGACCGTTTCCGTACCGCGGGGCGCACGCTCACCGAAACCGATCTGGTGAACTTCGTCAATCTGTCCTGGCTGACGGAGGAATTGTTTACCAATACCGAGGAGCGCAAGGGCATGGCGATCACCGGCCGGGTGGTGCCCGCAGCGCTGGTCTATGCCTGTGCCGAAGGCCTGCTGCTGCCGATGATACAAGGCACCGGACTGGCGTTTCTCAACGCCACGCTGGACGTCAAGGGACCGACTTTCGTCGGCGACACCATCCATGTCGAGTGCAGCGTAAGTGAAGTGCGCGCGACTTCCAAGGCAAATCGCGGGCTGGTGCGCACTCTGAACCAGGTGATCAACCAGAGGGGCGAAACTGTGCTTGCCTATAACCCGCTGCGCATGATGAAGGGCCGCGACAGCTGAATCGGGCATCGCTGGCAGGAGCACGGCCGCCGCTTCCGGCTCAGGCCGCGGGCGGCGCCTCAACCTGGTCCGGCGTCTTGAATTCCAGCCACTCGCGCCATACCGCCAGCAGCACTGCGACGATTACCGGTCCGATGAACATGCCGATCAGGCCGAAGGATGCGAGGCCGCCGATCACGCCGAACATCACCAGCAGAAAGGGAATCTGCGTGGCGCTGCTGATGACCAGGGGCCGGATCAGGTTGTCGACCGAACTCACCACCAGCGTGCCCCACAACAGCAGGCCTATGCCTTCGAGCGTATTGCCGTTGAACAACAGCCACGCGCCGAGCGAGCCCCAGACGAAGGGCGTGCCGAAAGGCATCAGCGCGACCAGCGCGGTAAACGCGCCGAACAGCGCCGGTGCCCGCACGCCGGCGAACCAGTAACCTATGCCGGCAAGAAAGCCCTGGGCCAATGCGGTCAGGACCAGGCCGTAGAGAACCGCCGTGGTGGTGTTGCCGATTGCCACGATGTAGCCGTCGATGCGGCTGCCGAGAAAGCGCCGCAATACCCTGCGTACCTGGTCGAGCAGACTTTCTCCGTCGCGATACACGAAAAAGACGGTGAGCAGGGCAAAACCCAGCTTGACCGCGTTGCGTCCCACCCCACCGACCAGGTTTCCCAACTCACCCTGCCATTGCCGGGCCCAATCCGTGAGTTGGGCACGCAGCGCGGCCGGATCGGTGGTGATCTGGTTGAGGAAATCCTGCAGCCGCTCGCCTATCCAGGGCAGGTGCAGAACGAAATCCGGCAGTCGGTGCGGCCCGTCGGCCATATAGGTCGATATCGTCTGATAGGCGACGACGAACTCGCGCTGCATCAGGGCGATGAGTCCCAGGAGCGGCAGCACGAAGGCAGTCGTCAGCAACAAGGTCATCACCAGCGCACTGGACAGGGCATGGTCGCGCATCAGACGGCGCAGCCATGCATAGGCGGGCCAGGTGACATAGGCGAGGATGGCGGCCCAAATCGCCGGCGCGATAAACCAGCCCAGGACCAGATAACCGAGGATGAACAGGGCACCCAAAAGCAGCGCCAGAATGATGCGGCGAGTGACCGTGGGCGTCTGACTTTCAGCTACCATAGAATCGCGATTGCGCAGGTGTACTCATGGTTTCGGCTCAGTTGGCGAAAGTCGAAGCAAAGCGCGGATAGGTTTCGGCGATTTCACCGCGTATCCGGCCGCGTATCAGCGCCAGGATTCCGGGTTCAGGCTCGGCCGTGTAAGGCACCTGCGCCGGACAATCGAATTCGAATCCGGTCTGGTCGCGGATTTCCTCGAGGCTGTGCCCGGGGTGCACGCTTTCCAGGCGGAAGCGGTGTTGCTGCCTGTCGAAGGAAAACCAGGCGAGCCCGGTGAGCAATCCGTAAGGACCGCCAGGCCGATAGACCCCGGGTGCACTCACGCCGGGTGAACTTATGAAGTCCACCCTGGGCACCAGCACCCGCCGCGTATGCTCCTCGCGAAACAGGATCACCTTGGGAACCAGGTAGTAGAGATAGGCCGAGCCGAAGGATCCGGGCCAGCGCACTTCGTTCGCAGGATAGCTGCCGGTGCCGACGAGATTGATGTTGCCCCGGCCGTCGATCTGTCCACCGCCTAGGAAAAACGCGTCGACGCGGCCCTGTGCCGCCATGTCGAAGGTTTCGACACCGCCGTTGGTAAAAGCGTTGTAGCGGTTGGAGCCGAGGATGGTCACACGCATCGCACCTTTGGTCAGCTCCCGCCGCAGCAGTGCGGCCGCGCCGGGGATGGGAGAGGAGGCGCCGACGATGACGTGGCGGCAACCCTCCAGCAGATGCGCGATCACGGAGACCAGCAGCTCGGCGCGGCTGTAGCCAGGCTTCATGCGCTCACCGCTGCCTCACCCAGCCACTCCTTCAAAAAACGCAGAAAGCCTTCCTCCGTTTTAGCGCTTTGCACGTAGCGGCTGATCGCCGCATCGTCGGAGTCATAGTGCCCGCGCAGGCCGATCGGCCAGGCGCCCTGTCTGGCGAGCGCGACGCGGCTGACGTAAATCGCCGGCACGACGCCGGGGGCCAGCGCAGCGTCGTCGAACAGATCGCCTTCGCTGATCGCTTCGACGGTAACGAATGTCTGCCTCGACGCGTGCGCCATGGTGAGCAGTTCTCGCCGGCGGCCTATGTAGACGTTGCCGTAGCGATCTGCCAGCGGCGCATGGAATAGCGCTATGTCCGGATTGATCGCAGGCAATAGCGCGATCGGATCGCCCTGGGAGAAAGGATTGTCGATGACCTTCCAGTCCGGGCGCGAGGCGAGGAGGTCGCTCCCGATCAGGCCGCGCAAGGGTATGAAAGGCAGTCCCTTCTGTCCCGCCTGCAGCGCGGCGTGCACTGCCGGGCAGGTCGAGTCGAGGATGCGGATGCGGCGCCGGCGCAGGGCATCGATGAAACGGTGCGCCGGCCCGAATTCGCCCAGAGTGACCGCGGAAGTCTCCAATGTTGCGACCGCGCCGGCGCCGACCAGAATTTCGGCCTGCAGCCCGCTGGTCGGGACGCATACCAGGTGCAGGTTGCGCACACCGCGGCGCACGAGTTCGCGCGTGGCAGCCATGGCCACGCCGCAATTGTCCGAAGGGACCGCGAGCTTGGCGCCGTCGGGGACGGCCGCGGCAAGCTCCGCAAGTTCACATATCGGTTGCTGGTTCATTTGCTTTCTCCATTCTTTCGCTAGCTCAGCCTGGCAACGCCATCGTACAGCAGCTTCATCCCGGTTACGAACAGGAAGGCGTAGCAGAGCCGGTAAAACAGCACTTCCGGGATGTGCTTTCTTAACCAAACTCCGCAGAGAATCCCCAGCACTCCCAAGGGCGCGAGGCCGGCGGAGGTGGCGAGATTGCTGCCGTCGAACAGTCCCAGCAGGGTATAGGGTATGAGTTTGACGTAGTTCATCACGGTAAAAAACACTACCGTGGTGCCGAC
>JAENXP010000763.1 GCA_016649475.1 Burkholderiales bacterium
GCGAGATAGGCCGCACACACAAGGCCATTGTGACCGCCGCCGATCACCACGACGTCGAACTCGTTTCGGCCGCTTCCGCTCAACGCTTTCACCCCGCGGCCTGCCCCTGTCGCTCGAAGCGATGATCCGTCGCCACAAAGCTGGATAGAGGTGTCGAAGCCCAGCGTAAACTATCGTGACAAATGCCAAGCCTAGTTTGGCTCAACCGCCGCTGTGAAAGACCTTTTGATGGTTAACGGTGGCTGCCACGCTTGGTGCCCCAATTGATCTCAAGATTGCTCCCTTCTCGTCACGAAATGAGCGCCTTCCTGCGGCGGATTCCCACTCTTAACCCTGACATTTCCACCGTGAATGACGGAGCCAAGATTGCGCCGCCTGATTTTAGTTGCTCTTTTGATCTTCGGCAGCGCCAACCCGCTTCAGGCGGCACTTGGCACCGCGCCTCGCTGTCTTCCGCCGGATGCCCTTGGGGACATCGAGGCCAGCGTTCCGCGGGCGCCACTCCCAAAGTTGCAGCCTGCCATCGAGACGACAACTGCATCCGCCATCGCGTTCCCGATCCGTCAAGCGCTGCCCATCTTTGATGCCGAGGAACGCGACTATCTGATCCGAACGATGGTCTTTGAGGCGACAGGAGAGCCTGAAGCCGGATTGGCGGCGGTTGCCCATGTGATTTTGAACCGCAGGGACATCGGCCGATGGGGAGATCACGTCAAAGACGTGGTCACGGCGCCTTGGCAGTTTGAGCCTTGGATGACGCGCCGCCGCGAGTTGGAAAACCTATCGGTTGATGACCCCCGTTACCGGAGGGCTGCCGAAATAGCCGATGCAGTTCTTGCGGGAGAGACGGCGGACCCCACCGCGGGGGCTACGCACTTCCTCAATCCCGTTATCGTTCGCGCACGGCGCGGCGGCTCCCTTCCTGCGTGGGCCCAAGGCAGGGGCCATCCAATCGGACGGCACACTTTCTATATGCCCGACGAGGGCCCTGTCGCGCCGCGGCTCGAACTGGCGGCAAGCACGCTGGCCAACCCGCTCGCCTGCTCGCATCCGTTCGTGCTCCAGGTGGATGACTCACCGAAAAGGGTGCCAAACTGGCCCGCCGGCAATCTCGTCCAGCTCGATCGCGGATAATTGCTGCGGCCCCCCGGTAAGGGCCGACACCGGCCAAATTGCCCAGCGGCCGCCGTTACTCGCCCTTAAGGTCCGGCGACATATAAAAGGGTCTTCCCCTCCGAAGGATGGCGAGCTGGACATCGTCCTTGCGGAAGGCGTGGAGAGCGAACAAGAGCTGACGGTGCTTCGAGCGGCGGAAAGCTCCTTGTTCCAAGGTTATCTGTTCGCCAGCCCGCATTTATGTCGCTCCCCGACCTGCCCATGCTGGGCGCTAATTCGCGCGGAGCCATCGGCGTCGCCTGCCCCACGGTTTTCAGCGGGCCAAGAGTCTTCGCGGCGCGGCTGCGTTCCGCTAAAACGCGAGCGATGACAAGACTTCGAAGACTTACGCGTTCGGCGGCGTTGGCTGCCGTGCTTGCGATCCCCGCGCCTTGGGTCCTCGCGCAGCAGGCTGCCGCCCCACCGCTGGTAACCGCATCTTCCGTGTTTGTGATGAACGCGGACACCGGTCAGGTCCTCTACGCCAGAGCGGAGAACAAGCCCTTCCGTCTCCACAGTATCACCAAATTGGTCACAGCCTACGTCCTCATGCAGCGCATGGGTGACCGCCTCTACGAAGAGGTGACCGTCACACCCGCTTATGTCGCGAGTGGCTCGACGGCGGGACTCCGCAGCGGGGATCTCTGGACCTTCGAAAGCCTGCTCTACGGGA
>JAENXP010000507.1 GCA_016649475.1 Burkholderiales bacterium
CCGGATCAGGACGAGCACGCCTGCGCGCCGCTATGGAACGGCAAACTCAACGCGGAAGCGGCGCACGAACGGCTGTGCGCACTGGGTTACACCGACACCGGCGCCGCGCTGGCGCGTCTGGAGGGGGTGCGCGCGTCGCAGCGCTATCTGCAGCTGCCGGAAGCGAGCCGCGAGCGCTACGACACCCTGCTGCCGCGCGTGATCGAGCTTGCAGCCGGGGCGGGCGCGCCCGAGGCGGCGCTCGCACGCACGCTCGACCTGCTCGAAGCCATCAGCCGGCGCAGCTCCTACCTGGCGCTGCTGTACGAATACCCGCAGGCGCTGGAGAAGGTGGTGCAACTGCTGGCCGCGTCGGGCTGGGCCGCCGCCTACATCACGCGCCACCCTCTGTTGCTGGACGAGTTGCTGGACGCGCGCACGCTGTATGCGGCGCCGGACTGGAAGGAATTCGCCGCGGGCCTGCGAGCGCAGCTCGCGCTGCATGCGGGCGACGCGGAGCGGCAGATGGATGTGCTGCGCGAAGCGCACCACGCCCAGGTGTTCCGCCTGCTGGCGCAGGACCTGGCAGGGCAGCTCACGGTGGAAGTTCTGGCCGATCACCTGTCGGCGCTGGCCGACCTGATGCTCACGATTACGCTGGAAACCTGCTGGGCGCAGCTGCGCAGCCATCATCGCGAATCGCCGCGCTTCGCCATCGTCGCCTACGGCAAGCTCGGCGGCAAGGAACTGGGTTACGCCTCGGACCTGGACATCATTTTTCTGTACGACGATGACGATGCGCGCGCGCCCCAGCTGTATTCGCGACTGGCGCAGCGCATCAACAGCTGGCTCAGCAGCGCCACTCCCTCGGGCGTGTTGTTCGAGACCGACCTGCGCCTGCGCCCCAACGGCGAGGGCGGCCTGATGGTGAGCTCAGTGGAGGCGTTTCGCCAATATCAGGAAGCAGATGCCTGGGTGTGGGAACATCAGGCGCTGACGCGGGCGCGTTACTGCGCCGGCGACGCGGCGGTGGGCGCGGCGTTCGAGGCCGAGCGTGACGCCATCCTGCGCCGCAGCCGTGATCCCGAAGCATTGCGGCGCGAAGTGGTCGAGATGCGTGAAAAGATGTTCGACGCCCATCCCAACAAGAGCGAGCTGTTCGACCTCAAGCACGACCGCGGCGGCATGATCGACATCGAGTTCATCGTGCAGTACCTGGTACTCGCGCACTCGCACCGCCACCCGCAGCTGACCGGCAATCTGGGCAATATCGCCTTGCTGAAAATGGCCGGGGAACTGGGCTTGATTTCGCTGGCGAGCGCGATGACGGTGCGCGACGGCTATCGCGAGTACCGCAGACTGCAGCACGCGCAGAGGCTGAACGGCGCGCAGTATGCGCGCGTCGAGCAAGGGCCGCTAAAGATTTACATCGAGGCCACGCTCGAGCTGTGGGCGGCCGTGTTCGGCCCCGGCGCAAGCGTTTCCGGCAGCGGGGATTGACTTGGCGGCCGCGCTCACGTAGGCTGAAGTATCTTGACGTCGCCCTCGTTGCGCAGCCGTTCTACTTCCTTGGCCAGCACCTGCTTTGCCTTGATCTGCTGCAGATAATTGCGCACCCGTTCGCGCGCTGCGTCCTCGCTTACGGTGACCTCTTCGCTGCGGCTTTCCAGCTTGAGAATCTGGAAGCCCTCGGGCAGGCTCAGGACATCGGAAATCCCGCCAGGCGCCAGAGCAAAGGCCGCATCCTCCAGCGGCTTGGCCACCTGCCCGCGGCCGAATGGATCCATTTCGCCGCCCCACTGTTTGGTGGGCGCCTCCGAATGCTGCCGCGCGAGCTGCTCGAAATCCCCGCCCGCGCGCGCCTGCTTTAGAATTTCCTCCATGCGAGCGCGTTTTTCCGCGCGCTCCGCCTCGCCGGCCTGTTTCGCCACCTTGAGCACGACGTGGCGCACGCGCACCTGTTCAGGCCGGTGAAATTTGTCCGGGTTGTCCTTGTAGAAGCGGTGGACCTCCTCGTCGGAGACGACCGCGGCCTTTTCCAGCACGCCGCCGATATAGTTGCTCGCTGACACCTGACGCTTCACCAGTTCGCGGTAGGTTTCCGGCGTGTAGCCCTCGGCGCGTATGCGCGACTCGAACATCTCCGCGCTCTTGAAGTTCGCCGCGGTGGCCTTGTAAGCCGCCTCGACCTCATCTGGCGTGGCGACGACGCCGGTCTTTTGCGCCTCCTGCCAGAACAGCTCCTGCTCGATCAGGTTGTCCAGCACTGCGCGCCTCATGTCCTTCATCCGCTGCGGATTCCTGATCTGCAGCAGGTTCATCTTGCGCTGCCTGAGATCCTCCTCGAAACCGCGCTCCAGCCGTTGCTGCGAAATCCCCGTGCCGTTGACGCGCGCCACGAGTATTTCCTCTGCGTGCGCCAGCGGCGCGGCAAGCAGCGCCGAAGCGGCGAGCAAGGCAAACAGGAATATTGGCATTTTCATCTCCTCGTTCATGGCAATTGCACGAAACCGCCCAGCCGGCGGAAGTTTTTGTGCTCGAGGTCCAGGCCGACCACGTAGCCCCCGGGCGCGCCGATGCGCCGATTGGCGTTGAAACTTACCGCGGGGATCAGTCCCGGCTCGAAGCCCTGGATCGATTCCAGCGTGGACACCAGCTTCTGCCGCGTCAGGTCGCGGCCGACCCGCTTCAGCACCTCGACCAGCAGGATCGCGCTGCTGTAGGCGGGAACCTGCAGGGTCTGGTGGCCGCGTGCGAGGGAGTGGTCGCGGAACAGGTTTGCATACTCGCGCAGGGCGTCCGGTTTCTGGTCCGACGGAATCGTAGGATAGGCCAGCAGGATGCGGCTCTCGTAGGCCTGCGGCAGGTCCAGCACGGTACGCGGTGCGAGCGAACCGGGCAGCAGCAATTGCGGCAGTTGGGTGGACTTGGCCGCTTCGCGCGCCAGCGCCCCGATATCCGCGCCCGGCCCGAGGACGAATACCGC
>JAENXP010000679.1 GCA_016649475.1 Burkholderiales bacterium
CACCAGCCCGATGCGCTCGGCCGGCCTCATTCCCGGGTGTGTTGCGCAATGAGCGAGACCGCCATTGCCGGCTATGTGCCCGGAGCCATCGGCCGGGTGGTGCAACTGCACGCGGACTACTACAGCAAAGCCTGGAATTTCGGTCTTTACTTCGAGGCCAAGGTCGCAACCGAGCTGTCGCAGTTCCTGCAGCGCCTGGATCCGGCGAGAGACGGGTTCTGGACTGCCGTCAGGGCCGGTCGCGTCGAAGGTTCGATCGCCGTCGACGGCGTGAGGGCGGAGACGGAAGGCGCGCATTTGCGCTGGTTCATCGTCTCCGACGCGCTGCGTACGCAAGGGGTAGGCAATCGCCTGATGCAGGAGGCGGTCGATTTCTGCCGGCAGCGGGAATACGCCCGCGTCTTCCTCTGGACCTTCCAGGGGCTGGAACCCGCGCGTCATCTATATGAGAAATTCGGTTTCCGCCTGGCCGAGCAAATCGAAGGCGAGCAATGGGGAAACCGGGTGCTGGAGCAGCGCTACCTGCTCGAGCTCGCATAGGCATGCACGGCGCGAGTCGCGCGTTCCCGAGTGCGCGGCTAATCGACGATCTTGTTCAGCGGCAGCTCGATGATGCCGCGCGCGCCGGCCGCGTAGAGCCGGGGAATGAGTTCGCGTACCTGCTTCTCCTCGACCACGGTGGACAGATCGATCCAGTTCGGATCGGCCAGTGTGGAGACCGTGGGAGTCGCCAGCGCCGGCAGGATTTTCAGCACCGCGTCGACCTTCTCCCGCGGCAGGTTCATCGACAGCAGTACGCGCGTCGCGGCGGCGATCGCGCCCTTCAGCAGCATCAGCAGGCAGTCGATTTTCGCGCTTTTCCAGCTGTCCTTGAGCGAGTCATGGCAGCCGATGAAGCGCGGCGTGCTCTCCAGCACCACGTGCATGATCTTGAGGTTGTTCGCGCGCAGCGAGGCGCCGGTCTCGGATACGTCGACGATGGCGTCGGCCAGGATCGGCGGCTTTACCTCGGTCGCGCCCCAGGAGAACTCGACATTCGCGCTGACGCCGTGCTGCGCGAGAAAGCGTTTGGTCATGCCCACGGCCTCGGTGGCGATGCGCCGGCCTTCGAGGTCCTTCACGCTGTGGAACGGCGAGTCATCCTTGGACGCCATCACCCAGCGCACCGGTCCGTAGTTCGGCCAGGGCGCGCGCAGATCGGCGATCTCCGCCACATCGATGTCGTTTTCCAGTATCCAGTCGAGGCCGGTAATGGCGCAGTCCAGAATTCCCTGTCCTACGTAGCGGGACATTTCCTGCGGCCGGATCAGGATGCACTCGATCTCGGTATCGTCGATGGCGGGGTAGTAGGAGCGCCCCGAGATGCGCAGGTCGTAGCCGGCGCGGATGAAAAGCTTCTGCGTGGTCTCCTGCAGGCTGCCCTTGGGTATGCCCACGCGTAGCCGCTGTGTATTCGTATTCACGTTTCTGTGCCCTGTGCGAGATATCCGGTTTTGTAATTCTGTGATTGTGTGATTGCGCTGCGGGCGCATAGCTTACGCCATTTTGCCTGCTAGCCGAGGCTGAACAGCCAGATCAGCAGCGGGAACAACAGCGCGGTCGCGAGGCCGTTCAGTCCCATTCCGAGGCCGGCAAAGGCGCCCGCTTCTTCGCTTACCTGGAAGGCGCGCGCGGTGCCGATGCCATGCGCGGCGACACCCACGGCGAAGCCGCGCACACTGTGCTCGCGCACGCGCAGGAAATCGAGCACGTACTTGGCCGTGACCGCGCCGATAATGCCGGTCGAAACCACCAGCACCGCCGTGAGCGAGGGCAGGCCGCCGAGCTTTTCCGTGATGCCCATGGCGATCGGTGTGGTCACGGACTTGGGCGCGAGTGAGATCAGGGTGCTGCGGCTTGCGCCCAGCAGCCAGGCGATTCCCACCGCCGAACCGATGGCGGTGAGGGCGCCGGCGAGCAGCGCGGCGAGCAGCGGCACGAGCAGGCTTTTCATTTTGCCCAACTGGGCATAGAGCGGAATCGCCAGGGCCACGGTGGCCGGGCCGAGCAGAAAATGCACGAACTGCGCGCCGTCGAAATAGGTCTGG
>JAENXP010000522.1 GCA_016649475.1 Burkholderiales bacterium
CGTCGGCGGCGGCGCGCGCCGCCCCCGAGGCGCCGCGATTGCCGCTGCCGCTTTGCTGCTCGCAGCCTGCGCGCTCGCCGGCTGCGGCGGCAGCGTCGCGAAGCTCCCCAAACTGCCTGCCGACGCCGTCGTCCTCGCTTTCGGCGACAGCCTCACCTACGGCACCGGCGCGCAAGCCGAGACCAGTTATCCGGCAGTGCTGGAAAAGCTCATCGGGCGCGAGGTCCGAAGCGCGGGCGTGCCCGGCGAAGTGAGCGCTGCCGGCCTCGCGCGCCTGCCCTCTGCGCTCGATCATTACCAACCCAGTCTGCTCATCCTGTGCCACGGCGGCAATGATTTTCTGCGCAAGCTCGGCGACGCCAAGGCTGCGGAAAACCTGCGCGCCATGATCCGGCTTGCCAAGGAGCGAGGCATAGGCGTGGTGCTGATTGCGGTACCCAAGCCGGGCTTATTGCCCTCGCCGCCAGATTTCTATGCCGAGATCGCCCGGGAATTCGGCCTGCCTTACGAGGAGGAGGCGCTGAAGACCATTCTGCGCGACAACGAGCTGAAATCCGACCTGGCGCATCCCAACGCCAAAGGCTACGCCCAACTGGCGCAGGCAGTGGCGGCACTATTGAAGAAAAGCGGAGCCCTGTAATTGCGCGCGGCGCCGAATCGAACCTTGACCTGATCCCGCTCCCGCGGGCACGACACGTGCATAGATGCGAAAATCAGGGCGTAATCCAAACAGGGGGCATCGCATGTTTGATCTGACTGGCAAAGTCGCGCTGATCACCGGCTCGACCAAGGGTATAGGCAAATCCATCGCCGAAGAGATGGCGAAAGCGGGTGCCAAGGTGGTGATTTCCAGCCGCAAGGCCGAGGCCTGCGAGGAGGTGACCCGCGAATTCACCGGCAAAGGTTACGCGGCAATCTCGATCCCCTGCAATATCGCGCACAAGGAACAGCTGCAGCAGCTCGTAGACGCGACCATGAAACACTGGGGAAAAATCGACATCCTGGTGTGCAACGCCGCCGCCAACCCGGTGTACGGGCCCACAGCGCAGGCGGGCGACGAGGTGTTCGACAAAATCATGGGCAACAACATCAAGAGCAACTGGTGGTTGTGCAACATGGTGATTCCGCAAATGGCCGAACGCAAGGATGGCGTGGTGATCATCGTCTCGAGCATCGCCGCGTTGAAGGGCAACACCGTGATCGGGCTGTACGGCGTGTCCAAGGCGGCTGACACGGCCCTGGTCCGGAACTACGCCTGCGAGTGGGGCCCGTCGAACATTCGCGTCAACGCGATTCTGCCCGGCCTGATCAAGACCGATTTTGCCCGGGCGCTCTGGGAAAACGACAAGGCGCGCCAGGCACGCGAGGCGATGACGCCGCTGCGGCGACTGGGCGAGGCCGAAGAAATCGGCGGTATCGCTGTGTTTCTCGCGTCCAGGGCAGCGACCTTTGTCACCGGCCAGACGATAATCGCCGACGGCGGCGTGACCATCGCCTGAAGTTCCAAAACCGGACCGCGCAGCGGTGCTATGCCTGCGCGGGGGTGTTCGCCATGGCGACGCCGATCAGGCTGTCACGCGTCACCAGTTGCGCCAGCTGCTCTTCGTCGAGATCCTCGGTGCCGGCGGGGCGCAGCGGCAGCACCATGTAACGCATGTCTGCGGTGGAGTCGTGCACCCGGATCTCGACATCGTCGGGGATGCGGGTGCCGAACTCCTGCAGCACGGTGCGCGGTTCGCGCACCACGCGGCTCCGATAATTGCTGCTCTTGTACCATTCCGGCGGCAGACCCAGCAGCATGCGCGGATAGCACGAACACAGGGTGCACACGATCACGTTGTGCACGCGCGGGGTGTCTTCGAGCACGATCAAGCGCAGCGGCCCCACGGCGAAACCGAGTTCCTCCGCCGCGGCAGAGCCGTCCTGCAAAGCGCGCGCCTTGTAGGCGGGATCGACCCAGGCGCGCGCCACCATTTTCGCACCCCGCTCCGGATTGCGGCTGTCCATGGCCTTGACTTCGCGCTCGACGTCGGCGCCGCTGAACACACCCTTGAGGATTAGCAGTTCCTCGATCGCGCTTTGCATGCGGCGGTAGTAACCGCGGCTGTCGGCTTCGTCCGGTTGGTTCATGCGGGCTCCAGCCAATGTTGAAAGATTTCGATCTCCACCGCGTCGCCGGCATTGCCGGCATAGTCCTGCCACAACTCGCGGCAATGAAAGCGCACGCGATACAGCGGCTGCACCGGCAAACCATCGCGGTTGTATGCCAGCTCTTCCGGATTGGCGAAGCTGCCGCAGATGCGCTCGATCACGCCCGCGTGGCCGCGGCAGTACCAAGGCGTACGCACGTGCCCGGGCGGGTCGGCGCGGCGCACCTGCACGCGCGCACCCGGCGCAAAACGCGCCGGCAGCGGCTCAGGTGCGCTCATCTTTCAGCTCCAGCTCCGCCATTTTCCGGCCGAGTTCGTCTATGCTGATCACGCCGCGCTGGATCAGGGTCTGGCTGATGGAGTGCATCCAGCGTTCGTAATAGCCCATGCGATCGTAGGCGTCCGCCCCCAGGCTCTCGATATTGCGGCGCAGTTCGTCCACCTTGAGCAGCTTCCGTTCCTTGTCCGAGAGCAGCATCATCAGCGCGTCGACGCGCTTCTCCCACAGCTCGTATTCGTGCTCGCCGGGTTCGCATTTCCCGGCCGCTAGTCCGCCCATGTCGTGATGGCTGCGCATCATTACCTCCTGTATCGATCTTACCGCGCTTCGGCCATCGGCGGGCGGCGCTTCCACAACTGGGTTGCCTGCTCGAACGCGTAGGCCAGCTGCAGCACGCCGAAATCGTCCTGGTGCCTTCCGACGATCTGCACCCCTACGGGCAGTCCCTCGGCGGTA
>JAENXP010000745.1 GCA_016649475.1 Burkholderiales bacterium
CGCTGCATTCGCTTACGGCATTGCCTGTTACGTCATTTTCTTCGGAACCTTCCTCTATTCGATCGGTTTCGTCGGCAATTTCTTGGTGCCGAAGTCCATCGACTCGGCGCCGGACGGCCCGC
Organism: Burkholderiales bacterium; assembly: GCA_016649475.1. GTDB lineage: Bacteria > Pseudomonadota > Gammaproteobacteria > Burkholderiales > SG8-39 > 2-12-FULL-64-23. Next base: position 123 of record JAENXP010000745.1, read on the forward strand.
TGGGACCGGCATTGCTCATCAATGCGCTGCTGCTTGGCGCCTTCGCTCTTCAGCACAGCGTCATGGCGCGCCCCGGATTCAAGCGCTGGTGGACGCGGGTCATACCCGAACCGGTCGAACGCAGCACCTACGTACTGTTCTCGAGTCTCGCACTTATCGCCTTGTTCGCGTTTTGGCAGCCAATCGGCGGTTCGATCTGGAATGTGCGCGATTCGGCCGGTCAGCTTGTCCTCTACGGCCTGTGCACGCTCGGCTGGGGCATCGTGCTGATAGCGACCTTCCTGATCAACCATTTTGACCTTTTCGGTCTGCGTCAGGTGTGGCTCTACCTGCGCGGGAAGGAGTGCAGCGCGCCCGCCTTCGTCACCCCCGGGCTGTATCGATTCGTGCGTCACCCGATTTACGCCGGCTTCATTATCGCCTTCTGGGCTACGCCGACGATGACCGCGGCGCATCTGTTCTTCGCTCTGCTCACTACGGCGTACATTCTGATCGCTGTCCGCTTCGAGGAGCGCGATCTCGTAACGGCCCACGGTGCGCGCTACCGCGAGTACAGGGATCAGGTGCCGATGCTGGTGCCGCGCATTGGCGGTCGTCCCGCCAGGGCCGGGCTGTAAGCGGCCTGCAGGAATCGGGTGGCGCGGCATGCGCCGCGCCACCCCTGGAGTTCAGGAGGATAAGCATGAACACAGCGACTGAGCATGGTAATAAGCAGATCTGGAAGCGTTTGGGTATCGTCGGGTTTGCTTTTTTTCTGCTGAAAGGCCTCGTCTGGCTGGCCGTGCCGGTCGTGATGTACCTGATCGGAGCCGCGGGTTAGCGACAAGGCCGTCAGCTTGCCAAATTCACTGTGGGCAGCGATATACTGCGCCGCAACACAAGTGGTAACCACAAGCGATGGCTCGATTGGCGTGGCTCGGACAGGCGCCAGCTCCGCCGCGCAATGCTCTCCCGGATGGAATAATTCATGCGGGGTACTGTTAACCGGGGCAGAGCCGAAAGACAGCAGTCTGGAAGGCCTACGGCATATCTGCCGCCCATTAATCCAAAGGAGAAGAAAACGATGAAACTACATACTGCAATCCTCGCTACCAGTTTGGCGCTAGCCAGCAGTGCCGCATTTGCGTTTCACTGCCCGGCCGATATGAAAAAGATCGACGCTGCGCTTGCCAGCAACCCGAAACTCTCGGCGGCACAAATGACCGAAGTCAAAAAGGAGCGCGCCGACGGCGAAGCGCTGCACAAGGCCGGCAAGCACAAGGAATCGGTGGAGACGCTGGCGAAGGCGATGAAGACGCTCAACATCAAGTAAAGCTGCGACCCGACGAATTCCCCGCTATTTTCGCGGGGAATTTTTTGCATTCATTGTCAGAATCAAAGACCTATGCCTGAGGTCTTCTGCCGGCGGCCGATTCCATCGACCGGAGCCCGAGCTGAAGAGAACATCGGGCTGTCCGCGTGCAACCATTGTCCATAACTGGTATCGGGAGAGTGCAGTGAAAAAATCGGGAGTGTTAGCGCTGGCGCTGCTGGCGCTGGGCGTGGCGGGATCGGCGCAGGCGGAGAAGAAGCCGGACATGACCTTCTTCGTAACGAGCGCGAACCCGGGAAAGGGCGGAGACCTAGGCGGACTCGCCGGCGCGGACAAGCACTGCCAGACGCTGGCGACCGCCGCCGGCGCGGGCAAGCACACCTGGCGCGCCTATCTCAGCGCCACGGCGAGCGGCAACACCCGCGCGGTGAATGC
>JAENXP010000494.1 GCA_016649475.1 Burkholderiales bacterium
ATATCAAATTAGCCGCGGAAAGCTGGCCCAGAAAGTTCTGGAAGGCGAAGTTCTGTAAGAAGTTAAGCTCTATGCGTTGGCGCAAGGCGCGGCCCGCGCCGCCGCGGGCCTGCCTTGATTGACACCGATTCTGCGGCAGGGTAACTTGCTTTGTCTGTCCAGATGTTCTGCTTTCTATCGGAGGAAAACCATGTTGCGCGGCCTGATCCAGGAAGTTCCCCTGCTCATTTCTTCGTTAATCACCCATGCCAGCAGGCATCACGGCGACACCGAGATCGTGTCGCGCACCGTCGAAGGTCCGGCCGCGGACGGCTCGGGCGCGATACACCGCTACACCTACAAGGATGCGCACAAACGTGCCCGCCAGCTGGCGCAGGCGCTGGCCCGGCTGGGGGTGAAGGAGGGCGATCGGGTCGGCACGCTGGCCTGGAACGGCTACCGCCATTTCGAGGCCTTCTACGGCATCTCGGGCATGGGCGCGGTGATGCACACCGTCAACCCGCGCCTGTTCCCGGAACAGCTGGTCTATATCATCAATCACGCCGAAGACGGATACGTGCTGTTCGACCTCACTTTCGCCCCGCTGGTGGAGAAGCTCGCGCCGGCGTGCAAGGGCGTGAAGGGCTGGATCGCGATGACCGACCGCGCGCACATGCCCAAGATCAAGCTGCCCAATATGCTGTGCTACGAAGACCTGGTGGCGGCCGAGAACGGCGAATACGAGTGGCCGGAACTGGACGAGTACACGGCGTCTTCGCTGTGCTACACCTCGGGCACCACGGGCAACCCCAAGGGCGTGCTGTATTCGCACCGCTCGACCGTGATCCATGCATTCGCCGCGGCGCTGCCCGACGCGCTCAACATTTCCGCGCGCGACGTGATGCTGCCGGTGGTGCCGATGTTCCATGCCAATGCCTGGAGCCTGCCCTACGGCTGCGCCATGGTCGGGGCCAAGCTGGTGTTCCCCGGCGCCGGCCTGGACGGCAAGAACCTGTACGAGCTGTTCGAGACGGAGAAGGTCACGGTATCGGCGGGCGTGCCCACGGTTTGGCTGGCGCTGCTGATGCACACGGGGCAGAACAAGCTCAAGTTCAGCACCATGAACCGCACGGTAATCGGCGGCTCGGCCTGCCCGCCGGCGATGATCAAGACCTTCCAGGAAGAGTACGGGGTGCAGGTGCTGCATGCCTGGGGCATGACTGAAATGAGCCCGCTCGGCACCGTGTGCACGTTCAAGGCCAAGCACATGAACCTGACGAGCGAGCAGAGGCTGGCGCTGCAGGCGAAGCAGGGCCACAACATTTTCGGCGCGGACATGAAGATCGTCGACGGCGAAGGCAAGGAGCTGCCCTGGGACGGCAAGGTATTCGGCGACCTGCTGGTGCGCGGCCCGTGGATCACCAGCAGCTATTTCAAGGGCGAGGGCGGCGATCCGCTGCGCGACGGTTGGTTCCCGACCGGCGATGTCGCCACCATCGACCCGGACGGTTACATGCAGATCACCGACCGCTCCAAGGACGTGATCAAGACCGGCGGCGAATGGATCAGCACCATCGAGCTGGAAAACATCGCCGTCGGCCACCCGGCGGTGGCGGAGGCGGCGGTGATCGGCTGCTACCATCCGAAGTGGGACGAGCGGCCGCTGTTGATCGTGGTGAAGAAGCCGGGCGCCGAGGTTACGCGCGAGGAACTGCTCAAGTTCTACGAAGGCAAGATCGCCAAGTGGTGGTTGCCCGACGACGTGGCGTTCGTGGAACAATTGCCGCACACCGCCACCGGCAAACTGCTGAAGACCAAGCTGCGCGAGGACTTCAAAGGGCACAAGCTGCCGACCGCCTAGACCGGAAAGTCCTTGCGCCCCAGGACGCAAAGGACGCAAAGGAGAACCGGGCTCTTTCGAGGTTGGTTTTCTCCTTCCCCGGCGTCCTTCGTGCTCATCGTTTTTCTTTTCCCGCGAGTCCAGATGAATCATATTGTTACCGAAAGTAAAGACGGCATCCTGCGCATCGAGATCAACCGCCCGGAAAAGAAGAACGCGCTCACCGCGGTCATGTACCAGGCGATGGCCGACGCGATCAAGGCGGCCGAGGCCGACGCCAAGGTGCGCGTGCTGCTGATTCACGGCAAGCCCGACCTGTTCACCGCGGGCAACGATCTGCAGGACTTTCTCGACAATCCACCCCGCGACGACAACCGGCCGGTGTTCCAGTTTCTCTACGGCATCAGCCAGGCGCAAAAGCCCATAGTCGCCGCGGTGGCGGGGGCCGCGGTGGGCATAGGCACGACCATGCTGCTGCATTGCGACCTGGTGTACGCCGCGCCGAGTGCGCGCCTGCAGCTGCCCTTCGTCAATCTGGGCCTGGTGCCCGAGGCCGGGTCCAGCCTGCTGCTGCCTGCGCTCGCCGGCTACCAGCGCGCGGCCGCATTGCTCATGCTGGGCGAGCCCTTCAGCGCGCAGACGGCGAAGGACATCGGCCTGGTCACCGAGGTGGTGCCCGAAGGCGAGTTGCTCGACACCGCCATGGCGCAGGCGAAAAAGCTGGCGGCCAAGCCGGCGGCGTCGCTGCGCCTGACCAAGCGGCTGATGAAGCAGGGGCAGATGGCGGCAGTGGGTGAGCAGATCAAACTCGAGTCCGGCCATTTCGGCGAGCGCCTCAACTCGCCGGAGGCGAAAGAGGCTTTCAGCGCGTTTCTGCAAAAGCGCAAGCCGGATTTCAGCCGATTCGATTAGCGGGCACAGCTTGACCGTCATACGCCACGACTATGCCAGCGTCAACGGCGTGCGCCTGCATTACGCCCATGCCGGGCAGGGACCGCTGATCCTGTTCCTGCACGGCTTTCCCGAGTTCTGGTATTGCTGGAAGCAGCAACTGGAGGACCTGGGCCGCGACCATTTTGCAGTCGCGCCCGATCTGCGCGGATTCAACCTCTCCGAGCACCCCGCCGAGGTGAAGCAATACAAGGCGCGCATCCTGATCGAGGATGTGCGCCAGCTGGCCGAGCACCTCGGGCACGAAAAATTCGTGCTGGTGGCGCACGACTGGGGCGGAGCCGTCGCCTGGGCTTACGC
>JAENXP010000240.1 GCA_016649475.1 Burkholderiales bacterium
CCGATGGCCTTGACGGCGTCAGCTACGCCAAGCCTTTCAAAAAGCGGCAGATTGGCGGGGAGCAGCGATTCGCCGATATGAAAACGCGGATGGTGCGCCTTCTCCAGCAGGGTCACGCGGTAGCCGCGCTCGGCCAGCAGCGCAGCGGCGGTCGAGCCTGCGGGCCCGCCGCCGATTACCAGTACATCGCAGGCCGAAGTACCGGCGGCGGATGCGGCGGGGGGAACGTTCATGGCTTAGCCCGGCTAGTTACTCATCCTGCGAATTGTATCGCAATGCCCTGTTTGCTCCGGCCAGGATTTCTGTCACATGCGCGGCGGTTTCACAGAGCGACGCGAGGTCCGGGGTGAGCCCGGTCACCCCGGGCGATACTACAGGTCCCAGTCGTAATCGATGCGCAGCGGCGCGTGGTCGCTGAAGCGCTGCTCTTTGTAGATTGCCTCGGACTTCGCGCTCTGCCCGATCCCCGGCGTGGCAATTTGATAGTCGATGCGCCAGCCCACGTTCTTGGCCCAGGCCTGGCCGCGGTTCGACCACCAGGTGTATTGTTCCGGCTGCTGATTCAGCCTCCGAAACACGTCGACCCAGCCGCACTGGTCGAATACTTCGCTTAGCCAGGCTCGCTCTTCCGGCAAAAAGCCGGAATTCTTCTGGTTGCCGCGCCAGTTCTTCAGATCGATTTCCTTGTGCGCGATATTCCAATCGCCGCAGATCAGGATTTCGCGGCCGCTTGCTTTCAACCCGGCAAGGTGCGGCGTGAACTCGCGCATGAAGCGGAATTTCGCCTGCTGACGCTCGTCGGAACTCGAACCCGAGGGCAGATAAACGGAAATCACGCTTAGATTGCCGAAGTCGGCGCGCAGATAGCGGCCTTCGGCGTCGAATTCCCTGGAACCAAAGCCGCTGATCACCTTGTCCGGCGCCTTGCGGCAATACAGGCCAACGCCGCTGTAGCCTTTCTTTTCCGCGCAGCTGAAATGACTCGAATAGGAATCAGGGTTGAGAATCGCAGGTGCGAGGTCGGTCAACTGCGCCTTCACTTCCTGCATGCAGACCACATCGGCCTTTTGCGCGGCGAGCCAGTCGAGCAGGCCTTTGCTCACAGCCGAACGTATGCCGTTGAGATTGAGTGTGATAATGCGTAACATGACTGGATATCAGGCGCCGTGCTGGGCGCACCAGGATCGGCAAATGTCGGATTTTCGCAAAGAGTTCATCTCCTTCTGCATTGACTGCGGCGTACTGCGTTTCGGCCAGTTCAAGACCAAGGCCGGGCGCATGTCGCCCTATTTTTTTAACGCCGGCCTGTTCAATGATGGAGCAATGCTCGGGCGCCTCGGTCAATTCTACGCGAAAGCCATCCTCGCCGCGGGCCAGCCTTTCGACATGTTGTTCGGACCCGCATACAAAGGAATTCCTCTGGCGGCGAGCGTGGCGATCGCCCTGGCCCAGGCCGGACGCAACGTCGCCTACAGCTTCAACCGCAAGGAAGCCAAGGACCACGGCGAGGGCGGGCGCACCATAGGCGCGCCACTCGCCGGACAGGTGTTGATCGTGGATGACGTGATCTCCGCCGGCACCTCGGTGCGCGAATCGGTCGAGCTGATCCGCGCCGAAGGCGCCGCAGCCTGCGCCGTGGTTATCGCGCTAGACCGGTTGGAGCGCGGCGCCGGCGAGCGCTCGGCGGTGCAGGAGGTGCGAGAGAATTTCGGACTGCCGGTAATCGCCATCGCCGATCTCGACGACTTGGTGCAGTTTCTCGGCGCAAAACCCGATCTGGCAGGGGAGCTGGTCGAGATCGAACGGTATCGCCAACTCTACGGAGCGGATGCACATGTTTAAGCTGCGGATTCTTGTTTTGGCAACCCTCCTGGCGCTCGCCGCTGCGCCCGCGTCAGCGCAAACCCGCATGATAAAGTGCAAGGACAGCAAGGGAAGAACCTACTACACCCAGACGCCGCCCCCCGAATGCCTGGGCAAGGAAATGGAAGAACTGTCAAGACAGGGATCGGTGCTGAAAAAGCGCGAGGCAGCGCTGACGCCGGAGCAGCGCGACGAGCGCGAGGCAGAGCAACAGCGCAAGGAGGAGCAGGACGCGCTGGCCAAGGAGGAAAAACGCAAGAATCAGGCGCTGCTTAACACCTATTCGAGCGAGAAGGACATCGAGGATGGCAGGCTGCGAGCGCTGAAACAGGCCGAACAGGCGACGAAGGAGATCGAAAAACGCATTGTGGAGGCGCATAAGCGCGAAAAAACGCTGGCGGCCGAGAAGGAATTCTATGTCAAGAAACCAATGCCGAAGAAACTGCGGGAGGATATCAGCAACAACGAGTCCGACCTCCAGTTGCAGCAGAATGCGCTGGCCGGGCGGAAGAAGGAACTCGAGGACATCAATGCCAAGTACGACGAAGACCTGCGGCGCTATCGTGAGATCAAGGGTATAAAACCGAGGGCTGCCGCATCACCGAAGAAATAGCTAGCCCGCCAGTTTTTTCTTCAGGATCTCGTTGATCTGGGCAGGATTGCCTTTGCCCTTGGTCGCTTTCATCGCCTGTCCGACGAGCGCATTGAAAGCTTTCTCCCTGCCTGCCCTGTATTCCTCGACCGACTTCGAGTTGGCCGCGAGTACAGCGTCTATCACCTGCTCCAGTTCACCCGAGTCGGAGATTTGTTTCAGCCCTTTGGCGGCGATTATGTCCGCTGCTTCGCCCCCGCCGTTCCACATGGCATCGAACACGTCTTTGGCGGTCTTGCCGGAAATGACGCCGTCCTGGATCTGCTGCAGCAGACCGGCAAGCTGCCGGCTGCCCAACGGCGACTGGGAAACCTCGAGTCCGGCGCGTTTCAGCGCGCCAAAGAGCTCGCCCGTAATCCAGCTCGCCGCAAGCTTGTAGCCGCCCCCGAGAGCGCCGACCAGGTCTTCGAAATAATCGGCCACTTCCCGCGATGACGTCAGCACGCCGGCGTCGTAGGCGGAGAGCTGATATTCGTCTACGTAGCGTTCGCGCTTCGCCGCCGGCAGTTCCGGCAGTTCGGACCGGATTTGTTCGATGGTGTCGGCGCTTATCGCCAGGGGCAGCAGGTCGGGATCGGGAAAATAGCGGTAGTCGTGCGCATCCTCCTTGGAGCGCATCGAACGCGTTTGCCTGCGGTCCGGGTCGTAGAGCCGCGTTTCCTGCACCACGCTGCCGCCGTCTTCGATCAATTCGATCTGGCGGCGCACTTCGTAATTGATGGCCTCTTCCAGAAAGCGGAAGGAATTGAGGTTCTTGATTTCGCAGCGCGTGCCCAGCACCTCCGCACCCCTGCGCCGTACCGAGACATTGGCGTCGCAGCGAAACGATCCTTCCTGCATGTTGCCGTCGCAGATGCCGATCCAGCGCACCAGGGCGTGCAGCGCCTTCGCGTAAGCCACGGCTTCTTCCGCGCTTCTCATGTCGGGTTCGGTCACGATTTCCAGCAGCGGCGTGCCGGCGCGGTTGAGGTCGATGCCGCTCATGCCGTGGAAATCCTCGTGCAAGGATTTGCCCGCATCCTCTTCCAGGTGGGCGCGCGTGAGCCGCACGGTCTTTTCGCCGTCCTTTACCATCATCGATAGCGAACCGCCCTGCACCACCGGCAGTTCGTACTGGCTGATCTGATAGCCCTTGGGCAGGTCAGGATAAAAATAATTCTTGCGCGCGAATACCGAGCGGCGGTTGATGTCCGCGCCCACCGCAAGCCCGAACCGAACGGCTCTCTCGACCGCGCCTTTGTTCAGCACCGGCAGCACCCCGGGCAGCGCGATGTCCACCGCGCACGCCTGCACATTGGGGGCGGCGCCGAACGCGGTCGACGCCCCGGAAAATATCTTCGACACAGTCGAGAGCTGCGCGTGGGTCTCGATGCCGATGACGGTCTCCCAGTCCATCGCCTACTCCGTCCCCGCCGGCTGGCGCAGATGCCAGTCGGTCGCCAGCTGATACTGATGCGCGGCCTGCAGCATGCGCGCTTCCGCGAAATAGTCTCCAACCAGTTGCAGCCCGACCGGCATGCCGCCGTCGCCAAACCCGCAGGGGATCGACATCGCCGGCAGGCCGGCCAGGTTGGCGGCGGTGGTATAGATGTCGAGCAGGTACATCTGCACCGGGTCCGACAGCATGGAGTCCAGCCCGAACGCGACGCTGGGTGCCGTAGGCCCCATGATCAGGTCGCATTGCCGGTATGCATCGGCAAAATCCTGCGCGATCCGCCGGCGTATTTTCTGCGCCTTGAGATAGTAGGCGTCGTAATAACCATGCGACAGCACGTAAGTGCCGATGAGTAGGCGCCTCTTCACCTCGGCGCCGAAGCCCTGCGCCCGGGTCTTGCGGTACATATCGGCGAGGTCGCCGTACTCGGGGGCGCGATAACCATAGCGCACGCCGTCGAACCGCGACAGGTTGCTCGATGCCTCGGCCGGCGCGATCACGTAATAGGCGGGCACCGACAGCCCGGAGTTGGGCAGGCTGATGGCGATGCGCGTCGCACCCAGTTTCTCGAACTGCGCCAGCGCCGCTTCCACCGCCGCGGCGACGTCGCTCCCGAGGCCCTCGCCGAAATACTCCTTGGGCACACCGATGCGCAAGCCGCTGAGCGGCTGGGCGTGGTTACCCGTGAGAGGCGCGTCGAGCAGGCGCGCATAGTCTTCGGCAGGCCGCTCGAGGCTGGTCGAGTCGCGCGCATCGAAACCCGCCATCACGTTGAGCAACAGTGCGAGGTCCTCCGCGCTTTTCCCCATCGGCCCGCCCTGGTCCAGACTGGAGGCGAAGGCGATCATGCCGTAACGCGAAACCACACCATACGTGGGTTTCAAGCCGCAGATGCCGGAGAGGGCGGCGGGCTGGCGTATCGACCCGCCGGTGTCGGTGCCTATCGCCACCGGCGCGATGCGCGCGGCCACCGCCGCAGCCGATCCGCCGCTGGAACCGCCCGCAACCCGGGTCCGGTCCCAGGGATTTCTTACCGGGCCCCAGAAGCCTGTTTCGCTGGACGAGCCCATGGCAAACTCGTCCATATTGGTCTTGCCCAGGATCACCGCCCCGGCTGCATTGAGTTGCTCCACCACATGCGCGTCATAGGGGCTGACGAAGTTGGCGAGCATTTTCGAGCCGCAGGTGGTGAGCCAGCC
>JAENXP010000353.1 GCA_016649475.1 Burkholderiales bacterium
GATGAATATTGCAGCAGCCAATATAGGGGTGCGTGAGGGGACGTGCCCCTTAATTTTCAAACGAACTTCAAGGAGCGGCAATGCCCATGTCTAACCCGCGCGATTTGTCCCTGTCCGGCGCTGACGGCACGCCGCTTTCGGTTTCCGACTGGCTGATCGATGCTCCCGCCGGCGATGGCATCGTGCTTATGCATGGACTCGGGGAACATCGCGGCCGCTACGCACACGTGGCGCGATTCTTCAACGACTGCGGTTTCTCGGTGCGCGCCTACGATCATCGCGGCCATGGTCGCTCGGGCGGGGCTCGCGGTGACGTTCCCGATATCGAAACGCTGGCGCAGGACGCAAAAATCGCGGTCGATGACTTTGCGCGAAACCTGTCCTCACCGCCGCTGCTGCTCGGTCACAGTATGGGGGGATTGTTCGCAGCCTATTTTGCAACACGCACCCTGTCGCCGCTGCGTGGCCTGATTCTATCGTCGCCGGCGCTGAGGATCAGGCTGTCTGGGACGCAGAAACTGCTGCTGCAGGTTCTCGGCGCCGTCGCGCCTGGATTCGGCATACCGAATGGACTCGATTCCAAATACCTGTCGCACCGGCAGGCGGTGGTCGATGCTTATGACAGCGACCCCTTGGTCCATCCAAAGATCAGCGCGCGCCTGTTGCGCGCCATGTTGCAGGCAATTGATTTTGTCCAGGCCCATGCGCCCACGCTGGACGTCAAGACCCTGCTGGTTGTGGCGGGCGAGGATCGCCTGGTCGACGCAGCCGGCAGTAGCGAATTCTTCGGCAGACTGGCGCCGGGTGTCGGCTCGATGCACAAGTATCCGGGCCTCTACCACGAGCTATTCAACGAGGTCGAAGCCGAACGCGTATTCGGCGATATACGCGCCTGGATAGACGAACTACGAGCCTGCGAACAAGGCGGGATTCAGCCCTGACAGGCTGTTGAAAATCGCTTCCCCGACGCAATATCAAGTGCGCAACGAACATCGTCCCAGAGGGAAGCGAATTTCGGCAGCCTCTTGATTGGGGGATATACAAGGGGGCGTGCCCCCTTTTTCAATACCCCCTAAGCTTTGACGGGCCTGTTTTCCGGATGGCGCTCCGTGGCCGGATCCATATGCATCCAGGGCCGCGCACTATTGGTCCAGATATTCATCACCAGCTTCATGTCGCCAGGCGCATCCAGCGTGCCAACTTTCAGTACCATCATCTCCGGAACTTTCGCCCTCTGGCTGTAGATGGGGGAACCGCATTCGGCGCAGAAATAGCGGTTCAGGATGTTTCCGCTTTGGGCGGTGTCCGCGAACAGTTTGGGCTGGCCCGAAGTAAAAGCAACCGCGCTGGTCGGAACCACGGCGTTATGGCTGGCGCCAGCGCCGGACGCTTTCTGACAATGGGTGCAGTGGCAGGCAATGATCTTGTCGACTGACGCGTTGATAGTGTAGCGGATGTTCCCGCACAGGCAGCCGCCGGTGATTGCATTGGACATGGAACTCTCCTTGATTGATTCAGGTATGCAATTCAGGTCTTGGGGATGAAATCGAAATCGTCTTTACCGGCAGCCGGTGCAGCAGGCGTCGGTGCCGGTGCAGGCTGCGCTGCGGATACCGCACCCGACACCCGCGCCGCGGCCCGCATCGCCGCCGGTGAAAGGTTGGCCCCGGGCTCCGCAGATGCGCCAGGGGAAACTCCGTCCGAGGCAAGCGCGGCCTCCAGATCCTGCCGGATCTGCGCCACATCGAACGCGGCCCGGCCCTGCATGCGCAGCAATATGCGCGCGGGCAAGTCCTGGATGCGCGGCACGGCGGCGCGCACATTGGCAGCAGTGGTGAGCATGGGCACGGCGTGGTTGTTCCTGAAACCGGGCTCGGCGCGCTCGACGGCGTCGATGACGGCGGCCTGGGCCTTGGCGATGCCCATGAGGAGTTCCGCGAGCTGGGTATTGTCCATTGCTGTTCCCCCCTTATGAATCCTGATTGATGCCAATGATACCCTGATCCACAGCTTGACCGAAGCCGGGTGCTTCCAGTTCGTGAAGCTTGCTGCACGGGCGCACGATGCACGCTACCATACGAAAATGCGCATACCAGGGAACCAGACGACATGAACACCGCCAACGACACGCACTCCAAAACAATTGGCTACATCCTCTGGATATTCGGCTTCACTGGCGCGCACCGCTTCTACTACGGCAGGCCGGTCACTGGGACCATCTGGTTTTTCACCCTCGGTCTGCTCGGCATCGGCTGGCTGATCGACCTTTTTCTCATCCCGGGGATGGACCGCGAAGCCGACCTGCGTTTCCGCGCCGGCCGCGCCAACTATTCGGTGGCGTGGGTACTGCTTACATTCCTGGGCCTGTTCGGCGTGCACCGCATGTATATCGGCAAGTGGATCACGGGGATCCTTTACCTGTGCACCGCAGGCCTGTTCGGAATCGGGTATCTGTACGACTTCTGGACGCTGAACGACCAGATTACCGTGGTAAATGCGTCCGGTTAGCGGGCGCGGCTTTCCGAAATAGAATAGGGCGACCGAGGCCGCCCTTTATTTCTGTGCTCGATGTGCGCTACTTGCGCTGGCGCAGCTTGCGTATGGCGGCGATCTGCGCGGAAGCTTCGGCGAGCTCGGCTACGGCCTTGGCGTATTCCATTTTGCCGGTCCGGTCTTGCAGGTGCTCTTGCGCGCGCTTGTGCGCTTCCAAGGCCTTGGCTTCGTCCAGGTCGTGACCCCGGATGGCTGTATCGGCGAGGACGGTAACCACGTCGGGTTGCACCTCAAGGATGCCGCCAGCGACGAAAATCAGCTCTTCCTCGCCTCCGCTCGCGGGCTTGATGCGCACCGTGCCCGGCTTGATGCGGGTTATCAGCGGGGTGTGCCTGGGATAGATGCCGAGCTCGCCCTCTTCGCCGGGCAGCACCACGAACTCCGCTTCGCCGGAGTAAATGGCTTCTTCGGCGCTGACGACGTCTACGTGAATTGTATGTGCCATGAGGCTTGGAACCTTTATTTCCAGACCGCCCGGCAAGCCGAGGGTCGAACTTGGGCTTTACTGCAGTGTCTTCGCTTTTTCCACGGCCTCTTCAATGCCGCCAACCATATAGAACGCCTGCTCCGGTAGATGGTCGTAGTCGCCGCTGATGATACCCTTGAAGCCCTTGATGGTTTCTTTCAGCGGCACGTACTTGCCTTCCTGGCCGGTGAAGTTCTTGGCCACGTCGAAAGGCTGCGACAGGAAGCGCTGGATCTTGCGCGCGCGCGCCACCGCCAGTTTGTCTTCGGGCGAGAGCTCGTCCATACCCAGAATGGCGATAATGTCGCGCAGCTCCTTATAGCGCTGCAGCGTCTGCTGCACCGCGCGCGCGGTGCTGTAATGCTCTTCGCCCACTACATGCGGGTCCATCTGGCGTGAAGTCGAATCGAGCGGATCCACCGCGGGGTAGATGCCGAGCGAGGCAATGTCGCGCGAGAGCACCACGGTCGAATCGAGGTGGCCGAACGTGGTCGCGGGCGAGGGGTCGGTCAGGTCGTCGGCGGGCACGTACACCGCCTGGATCGAGGTGATCGAGCCGGTCTTGGTGGAGGTGATGCGCTCCTGCAGCCGGCCCATCTCTTCAGCCAGCGTCGGCTGATAGCCCACCGCCGAAGGCATGCGCCCGAGCAGCGCCGACACCTCGGTACCGGCCAGGGTGAAACGGTAGATGTTGTCGACGAAGAACAACACGTCGCGGCCTTCGTCGCGGAAGAATTCGGCCATGGTGAGGCCGGTGAGCGCCACGCGCAGACGGTTGCCGGGCGGCTCGTTCATCTGGCCGTAGACCAAGGCCACCTTGTCGAGCACCCCGCCGTCTTTCATCTCGTGGTAGAAGTCGTTGCCCTCGCGCGTGCGCTCGCCCACGCCGGCGAATACCGA
>JAENXP010000062.1 GCA_016649475.1 Burkholderiales bacterium
ACGGCCATGCCGGCGCCGCCCTAAATAACGAACACTAACTAATTGGACAGTCGTTTGACACGTTAGTTAAGAGCGGTTAATCTACGCCCTGGTCCGCAGGCGGCGCTGCAGCGATTGGGGCCGCACGATTGCCCGGGCAGGTATTGAAATAAGATCTTGAATGCAGGAGCTCAACAGATGGCCGAAGCCGTAAGTCTTTCGATAGCCGACAACATCGCCGTAGTGACCATAGACAGCCCCCCGGTCAATGCCATGGCACAAAACGTACGCGCAGGGCTGAAACAGGCGTTTCTCGAGCTGCAAACGCACAAGGAGGTGAAGGCAGTGGTCATCGGCTGCAAGGGCCGCACCTTCGTTGCCGGAGCCGACATCGGCGAGTTCGACAGCGGCATCGCCGCGCCCGGGTACCATGAAGTGCTCGGGCTGATCGAGGACTGCGCCGTACCGGTGGTCGCGGCCGTGCACGGCACGGCGCTCGGCGGCGGCATGGAAATCACGCTCGCCAGCCACTACCGCGTCGCCCACGAAGCGGCCCGCTTCGGCCTGCCCGAACTGACTCTGGGCATCATCCCCGGCGCCGGCGGGACGCAGCGCCTGCCCCGCCTGATTCCGCTGGAGGCGGCGATGGACCTGATGTTGTCCTCCAAACCCATGCCCGCCGCCAAAGCGCGCGACCTGGGCCTGGTGGATGCCGTGATCGCGGGGGACATCATCGAAGGCGGCGTCGCCTACGCGCGCGAACTCGCCGCCCGCGGCGCGGGACCGCGGCGCACGCGCGATCAGGCGGTACTGGGAGCCGGAAGCGCCGCCGAACTCTTCGCGACGAAGCGCGCCCAGGTCGCCAAGACCATGCGCAACCGCCAGTCTCCGCTCGCGCTGCTCGATGCGCTGCAGGCGGCGGTGGACCTGCCGTTCGCCGAGGGGCTGAAAGCCGAATCCGCGATTTCGGACAAGCTCGTCCCGGCAACGGAGGCGCGCGCGCTGCGGCATCTCTTTTTTGCGGAGCGCGAAGTACGCAAAATTCCCGGCCTGGCCGAGAATGTCAAAGCCCGGCCGGTCACGCGCGTGGGCATCGTCGGCGCAGGCACCATGGGCGGCGGCATTTCCATGTGCTACGCCAATGCCGGCGTTCCGGTAACGCTGCTGGACGCGAAGCAGGAAGCACTCGACAAGGGCATGGCGACGATACGCAAGAACTACGAACGCTCGGTGGCGCGCGGCAGCCTCGAGCAGGAACAACTGGAGCAGCGTCTGCAACTGATCACCCCCACGCTGGACTATGCCGCGCTGGGCACCGCCGACCTGGTGATCGAGGCGGTATTCGAGAACATGGCGCTGAAGAAGGAGATCTTCGCCCGGCTCGACAAAGTCGCGCGCAAGGGCGCGGTAATCGGCACCAATACCTCGACGCTGGACATCGACGAAATCGCCGCAGTCACGCAGCGCCCGCAGGATGTGGTCGGCCTGCATTTTTTCAGCCCGGCCAATGTGATGCAATTGCTCGAAATCGTCCAGGCCGGGCGCACCGCGCCGGATGTACTGGTCACCGCTCTGGAAACCGCGAAGAGAATCAAGAAGACCGGCGTGGTGGCGAAGGTCTGCTACGGCTTCATCGGCAACCGCATGATGGACCCGTATGCGCGCGAAGCCGAGCATTGTCTGCTCGAAGGCGCGACGCCGGAGCAGGTCGACGGCGCGCTGGAAAAATTCGGCATGGCCATGGGCATACTCGCGGTGTTCGACATGGCCGGCGTGGACATAGGCTATCTCACCCGCCTGGAACGCAAGCATCTGCTGCCGGACGATCCCGGCTTCTACCGCCCCGATACCATGCTGTTTGATCGCGGCTGGCTGGGACAGAAAACCGGGCGCGGCTATTACCGTTACGACAGCGCGCGCAAGCGCACGCCGGATCCGGAAGTGGTCGAGATGCTGTGGCAGGAAGGCAAGCGCCTGGGCGTCGAACGCCGCCAGCCCGGCGAGCAGGAAATCCAGGAGCGCTGCCTGTACGCGATGATCAACGAAGGCGCGCGCCTGCTCGAAGAAGGCGTCGCTGTGCGCGCGAGCGATATCGACGTGGTGTATACCTCGGGCTACGGCTTCCCCCGATACCGCGGCGGTCCGATGTTCTACGCCGACAGCGTCGGACTGAAAACGATCTACGAACGCATACTCGAATTCCGGCGTACGCTGGATGCGCAATACTGGACGCCCGCGCCGCTGCTGGAAAAACTGGCCCTGGCCGGTTCGAGCTTTGCCGTCTGGCAGGCCGGCCGCGCTGTCTAAACCAACCCGACCCCTAAAGCGAGAACAAATCATGGCTAACGCATTCATACCCTACGGCATCTACTGGTCCACTCCCTTTGCCAAATGGCAGGGCGCGCTCGCGCATCTGCACAGCCTGAAGCTGGCGGCGAACGTCGGCAGGCAGTTCCTGCAGTCGAAAAACTTCCCCGCCGACAAGATCGACCTGGGCGTGCTCGGCCTCACCAATCCGCAGCCGAGCAGTTTCTACGGCCTGCCCTGGGTGACGGGCATGATGGGCCTGGAGGGCGTCACCGGCCCGACGGTTACGCAGGCCTGCGCCACCAGCGCGCGCGCGCTGCAGATGGCGGCGCAGGAAATCGCCCAGGGTTCGGCCTCGGTTGCGCTCGTGGTCACCGCCGATCGCATGTCCAACGGACCGGTAGTCTATTACCCCGACGGCACCGCACCCGGCGGCCAGGGCATCACCGAGTCCTGGACGCTGGACAATTTCAACAAGGATCCCCACGCGAAAAACGCCATGATCGAAACCGGGGAAAACGTCGCGCGCCGCTTCGACATCAGCACCCAGCAGCAGCATGATGTGGTGCTGCAGCGTTACGCGCAGTATCAACAGTCTGTCGCCAAAGAGCGCGCCTTCCAGCGCCGCTACATGGTGGATGTGAGCATCACCGACGCCGGCTTTCGCAAGCAGACCGGCACGTTCGCGGCCGACGAAGGCATATTCAACACCACGCCCGAGGCGCTTGCCAAGCTCAAACCGGTAAAACCAGAAGGCACGGTCACCTTCGGCGGGCAGACGCACCCGGCCGACGGCAACGCCGGCGCGATCCTGACCTCGCGCGAGCGCGCGCGCGAATTCGCCACCGATCCCAATATCGAAGTGGAATTGCTCGGCTTCGGCATGGCGCGCGTGGAAAAAGGCTACATGCCGATGGCGCCGGTGCCCGCGGCGCGCGCCGCGTTGAAAGCGGCCGGCCTGGAGTTCAAGAACATCGATGCGGTCACCACCCACAACCCCTTCGCGGTGAACGACATCGTGTTCAACCGCGAGACCGGCTTTGCGCTGGACAAGATGAATGCCTACGGCTGCTCGCTCATCTGGGGTCACCCGCAGGGCCCCACCGGCATGCGCAGCGTGATTGAACTGATCGAGGAACTGGCCCTGCGCGGCGGCGGCACCGGACTGTTCACCGGTTGCGCCGCAGGCGACTCGGCCATGGCGCTGGCCCTGCGCGTGAGCGACCGGCGGCGGGCTTGAGCGCATACGGCAATCAGGCTCGCCCGCGTCCACGCCGTGCGCAATCGTTCTTCGGTTGAAACCGCCGTCCTGCGCCAGGCACGCGAGCATCCGCAGCGCGGCCAGGCCAAGGCAGCAGAGGAACTGAACCGGCTCGGTTACACCATTTCGACGTCCGGGGTGCGCAACATCTGGCGCAAACACGGATTGGAAACGGCTTACAAGCGGCTGAAGGCGCTGGAAAAGCAGATCGGCGCAAGCGGCCGCGAACTGAGCGAGGGGCAAAAGGCGCTGCTGCGCCGCGGCGACGTGACGCGCAAACTCGCGCGCGCGTCCGGCCTGCACTCAGGCGGCGGCGACAATCCCGCGTCGGACGAGCGCCGCCGACAGATCCTCCTCGGCGCCGCCGAACTGTTCGTCAGGCACGGCTATGGCGGCACCTCCATTCGCGACATCGCCCAGCGCACCGGCCTGCTGCCCGGATCGGTCTATCACTACTTCCCGGCCAAGGAAGATCTGTTCATCGCCGTCCATTGCGAAGGTTTCCGTCAACTGATTGCGCGGGTCGAAGAGATCATCCGCAGCGAGACCGATCCGTGGCGCAGGATGGAACTGGCCTGCGCCGCGCACATCGAGGCCTCGGTCGGCGACAACTCGATCCAGAAGATCACCGGCACCGGCTTGTTTTCGATCCACGAGGAAGGGCTGCAGCGGCGGCTGAAATCGGACCGCGAGCACTACGACAGGCTGTTCCGCGGGCTGGTCGACGATCTCGGTCTTGCGCGCTCGATCGACCGCTCGCTGTTCCGGCTGGGGCTGCTGGGCGCGGTAAACTGGGCGCGCGTATGGTACCGACCGGGGAAGAAGACGCCGGCGGAAATCGCCCGCGCCGTCGTCAGAATCTTTCGCGGTGACGCGAAGCGTTAGTGGGTACCGCAGCAAAACCTGACTGGAGAAACCGACCATGGGCAGCGCAGAAAAACTCAGCACCGGCCAGGCGATCGCCAGGTCACTGGTGCGCAACGGCATCGACACCATCTTCGGCATCCCCGGCGCGCACACCTACGATTTCATCGATGCGCTGTACGAATGCCGCGACCAGATTCGCTTCATCGTCACCAGGCACGAGCAAGGCGCCGGCTACATGGCCTACGGCTACGCCAAATCCACCGGCCGCGTGGGCGCGTTCACCGTCGTGCCGGGGCCGGGCGTGCTCAACGCCGGCGCCGCCCTGTGCACGGCCTACGGCGCCAACGCGCCGGTGCTGTGCATCACCGGCAACATCCAGTCGTATAACATCGGGCGCGGCCGCGGCATCCTGCACGAACTGCCGGACCAGCTCGCGACCCTGCGCGGGCTGACCAAGTGGTCCGAGCGCATCAACCATCCGACCGAGGCCCCGGGCGTGATGGGCGAGGCCTTCAGGCAACTCAGGAGCGGGCGCACGCGCCCGGTGGCGGTGGAGACGCCCTGGGACGTGTTCGGCGCCAAGGCGCTGGTCGATCTCGACGTACGAATGGACGTCGCGCCGCCGCCGGAGCCCGATCCGGACGCGATTGCGCGCGCGGTCGCCCTGCTGCGGGAGGCGAAAAATCCGATGATCACCGTCGGCAGCGGCGCCATAGCCGCCCGCGCCGAGGTGCAGCAGCTCGCCCAATTGCTGCAGGCGCCGGTGACGTCGCATCGCAGCGGGCGCGGCATCGTCGGCGAAGATACGCCCTACGGCTTTTCCTGCGGCGCCGGCTACAAACCCTGGCTCGCTACCGACGTGCTGCTCGGCATCGGCAGCCGGCTCGAGCTGCAATACCTGCGCTGGATGAAAATTCCGGCCGGCCTCAAGGTGATACGCATCGACATCGACGCAACCGAAATGTCGCGGCTCAAACCCGACGTCGGCATCGTCACGGATGCCAGGCTGGGCACGCGCGCGCTGCTCGACGCCCTGTCGTCCACCCTGCCCAGGCGTCCCTCCAGAGAGGAAGAATTCGCGGGTCTGAAAGCGCAATTCAGGCAGGAGATTCAGAAGGTGCAGCCGCAGATGGGCTACCTGGACGCAATCCGCGAGGTGCTGCCGCGGGACGGTTTTTTCGTCGAGGAGATTTCGCAGGTCGGATTCACATCCCGCTTCGGTTTTCCCGTGTACGAACCGCGCACCTTCGTCACCGGCGGCTATCAGGACAACGTCGGCTTCGGCTTCATGAGCGCGCTGGGCGTGAAAATCGCCAACCCGGACAAGCCGGTAGTCTCGATCACCGGCGACGGCGGCTTCATGTTCGGCGTGCAGGAACTCGCGACCGCGGTCCAGTACGGCATCAATCTGGTCACCGTCGTATTCAACAACTCGAGCTACGGCAACGTGCTGCGCGACCAGCGCAATGTCTACAAAGGCCGGGAAATCGGCTCCTCGCTCACCAATCCGGACTTCGTCAAGCTCGCCGAGAGTTTCGGCGCGGCCGCATATCTGGCGAAGACCCCGGCCGAATTGAAAGCGGCGCTGGAAAGGGGATTCGCACAATCAGGTCCGGTGCTGATCGAGGTGCCGACCGAGCGCGGCTCCGAAACTTCGCCCTGGCCGTACCTGCATCCGAATTTGTAGCAGGCCGGCGAGTCGCCGGCGAGTCCTGGCCATCACGGCCGGTGTCGAAGGCGTTGCCGTCCGTGCGCAGGAAATGTTCCACCCCGGCTTTGGTCGGTTCAGATCTTCAGGTAGGTCCAGCCCTCCTGCAGGCGTTCGGCAACATGCTCGATCGCCGTCCTTGTCACGACCGCTTCGGGTATCAGTGCAACGTCCTCACCGTTAGCTTGCAGGCGTGCGATGGTCTGCCCACAAGCGACGAAGCTGACGCGCTCGTGATGCGACTTGATACCCGCAACGCGCGCGGCATACGGAGTGGTGCGTGCTCTTAGCAGGTCCAGCCCGCGGTTATTGGCAATGATCTCGACCCGGGCATTGCCGGCCTTGGCGAGATAGGCCTCGGCCAGGTCGAGCGCGGCAACCATTTGTTCGGATCGGGAGCTGTCGAGATGAATCAGGATGCGGGCGGGTTCGGCGGCGAACAGGCGCTCGGTCCAGGACGCCGCTAGGCCGGGTGATTCTCGAGTAGTCGCGGAATCGTGCCCCAACCAGCCGATCACTACGCCGACTACCAGGGTCAAGCTCGCAGCAAGCGCGCCACTCCCGATCGAAACCTGACGGCTCGCCGGGCGGCGGGCGTCCGGCACCCGACCATAGGCGTGACGCACCAGTTCCTTGGCGGAGCGCAGTTCGCACAGACGCTGGCCGAGTTCGGCGTCGCTTGCAATCGCGGTCAGTATCTCGTCGCACTCCTGCGCGCCAAGCTGCTTGTCGACGAACGCATTCAGGCGCTCGTCGGAGAAATTCCTCACATCGTTCATTTCACACTCCTCAGGCGTGGCTGCGCCGCCACCTGCTCCATCAACAGTTCCCGTAACGAGCCCCGTGCGCGGCAAAGCCGGCTCATGACCGTACCTATCGGTATTTCAAGAACTTCGGCGACTTCCGCATAAGAGAAATCTTCGAGGTCGACCAGGGTGACGACCTGGCGCTGACCGAGCGGCAAGGCTGCGATTGCGCTGCGCACCCGGTTTACCGTTTCCTGCCGTTCGGCATGGATGTCCGGCCCCGGAAGATCGGATGGCAGCTCGGAAAGAACCTCGTCATCGACATCCCGACGCTGACTGCGCAAGTGATCAATCCAGCATCGATTCAGGATTGCGAACAGCCAGCTCATGAATTTTGCCGATTCGCGCAACTGCTCAAGCCGCGACAAGCCTCGCGTCAGGGCTTCCTGGGCAAGATCATCTGCCAGTGCCGCATCATGGCACCAGGCGAAGGCAACGCGATAAAGCCGGCCTCGGCTTGCCTTGATCTGCTCCATCAGCTCGCGCTGCTCTCGCGATTGCAGCCATTTCATCGATTCTTCCCTCCAGGTACAGTATGACGCGGTGGACCGCGGTTTTATTCCCTTACACCCGGGCGCGGACTGTCGATGGAATAAACCGGGCTTTGCCCGCGTCCTACCCTTACCGGCTGCAAATATCCAAAATAAACTGGGTGGTCAATACCAGTCGGTTGCTTCGTCACCCAAACCTAACCCAAACAGAGAGGAGCCGCAATCATGATCCGCAGAACTTTTTTCCATCTATTGCTTGCCAGCGCTATGCTTGCCATCGCCGCCCCCGCCGCGATGGCCGCCAAGGCCGGCGTTGTAATCCAGGTCAGCGACAGCAACCCAAAGACCTGGAACCAGGCGTTGAACGTCATCAAGAACGTCCAGAAGGCATACGGCAAGGACAATGTTGATGTCGAGCTCGTCGTCTTCGGTATGGGCTCGGGAATGCTCAAGCTCGATTCGCCGCTTGCGAACCGCATCGACGATGCCCTGGCCGACGGCGCGCAAGTCTCAATGTGCGAGAACACCATGAAGGGACAGAAGCTGACCAAGGCGGACATGCATCCGAAGATCGGTTACGTCAAAGCCGGCGTCATCGAGATCATCGAAAAGAGCAAAGAGGGCTGGACCGTCATTCGACCATAGCAGTCCTGCCCGCCGGCGGCTCCGACCTTGCTTCGGAACCGCGCGGCGCCTGCGTTTGGCAGCGGGCCGGAGATGGCCGGGAGTACGCGCTGAGCCTCGCCGCCTGCTGAAATTCCAGCCAAAGTCCGCTATCGGCTCTGGATGCTCAAGAGCGGACGGATGGCTGCGAGATCGACAAGCGCGAGCATTCAGACTGACCACCTCGCGTAGAAGGTCGGTGGCCACCTGGGCATAGAGCGCGGTGGTCTCGAGCTTCTTGTGCCCGAGCAAGACCTGGATCACGCGGATATCGACCTTCTGCTCCAAAAGGTGGGTAGCGAAACTATGGTGCAGTGTGTGCATCGAGATGCGCTTGTCGATGCCCGCAGCCTCTGCGGCGGCATGGATGGCGCGGTTGAGCTGACGGGTGGTGAGCTGGTCGATCTGGTCCAGGCCAGGAAAGAGCCATCCGCCATCGAGCATCTTGCCCTGGGTTCGGGCCTCCCGCCACCAGGCGCGCAGCCGCCAGAGCAGCACTGGCGGGAGCATGGCGTAGCGATCCTTGCGGCCCTTGCCCTGTTCGATGCGCAGCGTCATGCGCTCGCTATCAATGTCACCCACCTTCAAGTTGATCACTTCGCTGGCGCGCAGCCCCGCGCCGTAGGCAACCGAGAGCGCCGTCTGATGCTTTAGGTTGCGG
>JAENXP010000412.1 GCA_016649475.1 Burkholderiales bacterium
AGATGTACCGGAATGTCCACGCCCTGTGCGATGACGTTGCAGTCACGATCAAGAATGGCGCAGGAGAGGTCGGCGGAAAGGCTCAACAGGGGTGAGAAGGAAGTGCGCATGATCACGCTCTTCATCTCCATACAAATCGCGTACAGCGCGCTCTTGACCACCTCAAAGGTGACCGGATCCTTATCCAGGATGCTTTTCAACGCAACACAGCCTTCCTTCGCCATCATTCTTCAAACTCCCTGAACCTGGAACGCGACGCCGCCGTCCGTGCCAATGAATGCGCGCTGACCGGTGCGCACCCAGACGGTGGCGCCAGAATGTTCGATCAGCAGCGGGCCTTCCAGCTCGGCGCCGATGCAGTCTGCCGTGCGGTAGACCGGCAGCGGTTCCTCCTCGCCGTCGGCTCGCAGAAAGGTCTGCGCCCGGTATGGTCGCGCGGTCGAACTCGCAACGCTTTCGCTAGAGAATATGCGCGCGGCCGATCCACCCATGGGCAGAGTCGCGACCAGATGGAGGTTGACCAGTTGCACCGTGGATTCGACGAGATCGAACCCAAACTCGGACTGATATACGTTGCGGAATCCCCGCTCTATGTCTACCGAGGCAGGCATCGTCTCGTCGAAAGCACCAAGTGCCACGCGCAACTCGAACAGTTGCCCGGCGAAGCGCAAGTCCGCGAATCGCACAAAGCCAGGTTGGCCGTCACCTTTTGGTTCTTTCGCCAGCAACGCATCTGCCTTCTGCTTCAACCGCGCAAAAGCCTTGGCCAGCACTTCAGTGCGCAGTTCACTAACCGCGCAGAGCAAGGTTTGCGAGAGATCGTGGCGAACTTCGCCTATCACAGCGCCGAGCGCCGAAAACATCCCGGGCAACGGTGGAATCACCACCTCTTTTGCACCGACTTCTGCCCCGACCCAGGCCGCGTGCAAGGGCCCCGCGCCACCGGAGGCGAGAATCGAGAATTCGCGCGGATCGAGGCCGCGCCGCACAGTGGCGAGGCGCATCATCTCGGTCATGCTGGCGACAGCCAGTTCAAGAATGGAATGTGCGGCCCTCGCGACTGACCAGCCCATCGGCCTGGCAATGTGCGTGTCAATGGCGACGAGCGCAAGCTCGCGCGAAAAAGTCACACCGCTGCCTTCGAATGTTTCCTGGCTGAGCGTGCCGATAACGGCGTGGGCGTCAGTCACGGTTGGAAATTGTCCGCCGCACGAATAGCATGCGGGCCCCGGGCTTGCACCTGCGCTTTCAGGGCCGACTTTCAACACCCCGCCACCGTCGATTCGCGCAATACTGCCGCCGCCGGCGCCGATCTCGATGATATCCAGCACGGCGCTGCGGATCGGATAGCCGCCGACATTGCGCCCGTTGACCAGCTGATCCGCGAGAAACTCGTCGGTGACCTTGGGTTTGAAATTCTGGATAACCCCGACTTTTGCGGTCGTTCCGCCCATGTCGAACGAAATCGCGTTCCTCCTGCCGGTCGCACGCGCATAGGCTGCGGCGGCGATCATGCCGGCGGCCGGCCCTGATTCAATCAGATGGACCGGATACTGCTCCGCATTGTCCGGCGACGTGAGCCCGCCGTTGGACTTGACGATCATCAAGTCCT
Source organism: Burkholderiales bacterium (assembly GCA_016649475.1). Lineage (GTDB taxonomy): Bacteria > Pseudomonadota > Gammaproteobacteria > Burkholderiales > SG8-39 > 2-12-FULL-64-23. Next base: position 1,613 of record JAENXP010000412.1, read on the forward strand.
GCACGCCCATCTCGCCCGCTCTTTCGGCAATACCGCGAATGTAGCTGCCGACGGCCGGTCCAATATAGGCATTTACAACTGCGGTGCTGGTGCGCTCGAACTCGCGGAATTCCGGGCAAACGTCGCTGGAAGCCGTTACGAATGCGCCGGGCAGCGCCTCCTCTATCGCGCGGCGCATCTGCTGCTCGTGAGCAGGATTCGCGTATGCGTGCAGGAAAGCGATGGCAACCGATTCGATTCCGGCGGCGCGCAACTGCTCAACCACCTGCGCGGTGCCCTCCAAAGCCGCGACCACCCGGCCCCCGGCGTCCATCCGCTCATTGACGCCGATACGCTGCTCGCGCGCGACCAGCGGCGCGGACACTTGCGCGGACAGGTCGTAGAGCATAGGGCGATTTTGCCGGCGAAGTTCTATGACGTCGGTGAATCCAGCAGTGGCGAGCAGGCCGACCCTGGCGCCTTTGCGCTGGATCAGGGTATTAGTGCCAACCGTCGTTCCGTGGCAGACCAGCGCGCCGCTCACGTCGACCTCGTCGGCGATCCGCCGCAACGCCGTGACGACCGCGTCGCCCGGATTAGCTTGCGTCGAGGGAAGTTTGAACGCCATCAGAACGCTGCTGCCGTCGGCGTCAAGCACCACGGCATCCGTGAAAGTACCGCCCACGTCGATACCGATCAGCATTCTGGTCGCCGTCATGAATTCGACTTAGGCAACGCGAATTTCGGCCAGCGCCGACACGAAACGGTCCATGTGTTTTTGCAGATTGACGTCGACGCGCAGGTAGCGGCTGCCTAGGCCGGGGATGTCGGAACCATCCTTGACGATGACGCCGCGTTTGAGCAGCTCATTGAACACCTTGGTCGAATCGAGTTCCGGAGAAAGAATCTCCAGAAGAAAGAAATTTGCCCGCGAGCCCGGCACCATGCGAAAGCCCGCTACCGAACTGAGGCGCTCTGCCACGTAAGCGCGCATTGCAACCACTGTCTTCACCGCCCGGCGCACATGCTCCTCATCGTCGATGCCGGCAATGCCGCCGGCGATCTGCAATTGACCCATATTCCAGGTCGGCTTGATTTGGCGCAGCGGCAGGATCAGCTTGCTGTTCGCGGCGATTCCGAAGCCTACGCGCAGTCCTGCCAAACCAAAGGCCTTGGACAGGGTCCGCAGCACGATCAGATTGGGGTAGTTCGGCAGGAGTTTCATGCCGAACTCGTTTTCAGTGTAGTGCACATAGGCCTCGTCCAGAGCCACCAGCGTGTCCGCGCTGGCGGCCTCACACACCCGAATCACATCTTCCTTGGTCACCATGCGCCCGCTGGGATTGTGCGGATTGGTGATGAATGCGATTTTCGGATGTACCTGCTTCATCGTCTCGATGTAGCGATCGATCATCGGATCAAAGTCCTTACCCGTAGGCGAAAACACCGGCCGGCGCCCTTCGCAGTTGGAATAAATGCGATACAGCGGAAAGCACGGATCGTGCATCAGCACCGGCTCATCCGGCCTGGCGAACGCGCGTATGACCATGGAGATCACCTCTGTCTCGCCGGAGCCGCACACCACGTTGTCAGGATCGAAGCCGTATTTCTGGCCGATTGCCTCACGCAGGCGTTTGGCGGTCCAGTCCGGATACAAGTCGATGCGCCCGGCCGCTTCGACAACTGCGGCCAGCGCCTTAGGTGACGGCCCGTGTGGATTTTCCGCCGAACCGAGCTTGGCAATCTGGTCCAAAGGGATACCGTACTTCTGCGCTACGTACTCGCTGGAAAGGCCGGGAACATAGACCTCCCCTTCGATCAACGCCGCATAGCTCGCCTTCACCATCAATCGCTCCTGCTTCTGGTGGTCGTCACAGATTCCAATGTTATTACAATCCAACGGGGTATCTGCAATTAGTTCCAGCGAAGTAAACAGGTTCGGAGACTATTTGGAG
>JAENXP010000291.1 GCA_016649475.1 Burkholderiales bacterium
ATGAATGCGCTTGCAATCGAGCTCTTATTTTTGAGATCAGAATAGATGTCAGACGACATAGGCAAGGCGAAGCTGGATGACGTAGCCCGCGTAGCAGGCGTATCCCTGGCCACCGCCTCCCGCGCGCTCTCCGCCCCGCAGCTGCTGAGGCCAGACACGCTGCTCCGGGTTCTGGACGCCGCGCGTTTGCTCGGATATCTGCCGCACGGAGCCGCGCGCGCGCTGGCATCACGGCGCACACATACCATCGGCGCCGTCATACCGACGCTGGACAACGCCATATTCGCCAACTCCACGCAGGCACTGCAGCGCGAACTCGGAGAGCACGGTTATCAGCTGCTGCTCGGCTCGCACGAATATGACCCCGAGCGTGAAGTGCAGGTGACCCGTGCGCTGCTCGAGCGCGGCGTGGACGGACTGGCGCTCGTCGGTACCGACCACAGTCCGGAGCTGTACCAATTGCTGGTGGGCTTCAGAAGCCCTTATGTACTGACCTGGTCCCTGGACGAGAGCGAACATCACTACTGCGTCGGATTCAACAATCGCGAGGTCGGCGCACGCGTCGCACAGTATCTCCACCATCTCGGCCATCGTGAGTTTGCGGTGATTTCCGGATTCACCGCACATAACGATCGCGCCCGCGACCGGATCACCGGCGTGCGCGAGGCGCTGAGCGCACGCGGCATCGAGCTCGGGCCGCAGCGAGTGGTGGAAACGTCGTTCTCGATACAAAGCGGTCGGGAGGCCTTGCTTGCGGTACTGCAATATTCGCCGCGTCCGAGCGCAGTCATCTGCGGCAACGATATTCTTGCGCAAGGCGTGATGATAGAGGCGCTTGCGCAAGGCATCGAAATACCGCGGTCGCTGTCGATTACCGGCGTCGATGACATGGAACTTTCTGCGCACATGCCCCCCGGTCTGACTACGGTACGCATTCCCACCGCGGAAATCGGACGCCGTACCGCACAGCACATACTGGCACGCCTGAACGGAGAGAAAACCGAGAAGTGCACCGAACTTGCGGTCGAACTGATCGTGCGGGGTTCCACCGCGCCGCCGCTTTAGGGTTCATCGCAGCACGAAGGGAGAGGACAGCTTTCATGGATCGGCTAAGCGAAGAATATCTGGTCAAGGACGTCAGCGAACTCGAGCGCCTCTATGGGAAACCGCAAACCGCTTCCCGCGTCAAGGAGATCGACTACATCCATCCTCACTACCGGGCCTTTATCGAGGCGGCGACGTTTGTGGTCGTTGCCACCAGCGGTCCCGACGGACTCGACTCTTCCCCGCGCGGCGATCCTGCCGGATTCGTCGCGGTCGAGAACGAAAAAACGCTCTTGATTCCGGACAGGCGCGGCAACAACCGGGCGGACAGTCTGCGCAACCTGCTCACCGATCCGCGCATCGCGCTGCTGTTCCTGATTCCCGGATCGGGTGAAACCCTTCGGGTGAACGGGCGGGCGGTCATCCCCATTGATCCTGCACTACTCGAGCGTTTCAGTGTGGATGGAAAGCCTCCGCGTTCGGTAATCGTGGTGCGCGTCGAATCCGTCTACTTCCAGTGCGCCCGCGCCATCCTCAGATCCGGGCTGTGGGATCCGGCCCGGCACGCTGATCGAAGCAGCCTCCCGAGCGTGGGAACTATCCTAGCCGAGCTCAGTCAGTCCGAGATCGACGGCGCCGCGTACGACAGCGAACTTCCCGAACGGCTGAAGACTACGCTTTACTGAAAACGCGCAAACCGGCTTGCCGGGGCGCCACGTCTTAGGCTTACCCGTCGCTGGCCGGCGATTGCTTCGAATACCAGCCCGGCGCTGAGGTATTGCCGAATTGTGGCGACCCCACCCCCAAGCCGATCATCGCGACCGGCCACAGCCAACTTGGCCTTTTCGAGCGCCCCCTGAATGCCGTCCGCGACAAAGCAAAACATTGTCCCGCCGTCCATCCGGATTGACAGCCTCGGGTAGCGGGAAAGCACGAAAACCGGTGTGTGATACGGCGGAACCCGATCCCGGAGTTCACAGTTATACTGCGCTGCGTTAGCGATGTTCGAGCTCGTTGGTTCGTGGCGGCTTTCCAGGTAGCCGGTACGCGAGATCATGAACGAAGGACCCGACATGCAGACCACAGACAGCGACTCCGAACGCGACAAGGCCTGGGCGATGCCCCTCGCGGACATCGATGTCAGCAAGGGCTACCTGTTCGAGCAGGATATCGTCGGCCATTACTTCGAGCGTTTGCGCAAGGAAGATCCGGTGCATCTGGCAGTGAGCAAACGCTACGGTCCCTACTGGTCGGTGACGAAATACAGGGACGTCATGGCGGTCGATACCAACCATGCGGTGTTTTCCTCCGAGGCCCGGCTCGGCGGCATTGCGCTGGCGGAACGCCCGGCACCGGAGATGTTTCCGGCTTTCATCTCGATGGATCCGCCGCGGCACGACGAACAGCGCAAGACCGTCAGCCCGATCGTCGCCCCGGCCAACCTGGCCTTGCTCGAATCGACTATCCGGGAGCGCGTCTGCCGCATCCTCGACGGCCTGCCGATCGGCGCAGAATTCAACTGGGTGGAGCGGGTGTCGATCGAGCTGACTACGCAGATGCTCGCCACCCTGTTCGATTTTCCGTTCGAAGACCGGCGCCTGCTGACCTGGTGGTCCGACATAGCCACCGGCGATCCCGACGGCACCGGACCGGTGACATCATGGGAGATGCGGCTGGCGGAGCTGGGCAAGTGCCGCGACTATTTCACCCGGCTGTGGAACCAGCGGGTCAACGCGACGCCGGGTAACGACCTGATTTCGATGCTGGCGCACTCTCCGGCCACGCGCGACATGGGTCCGGACGAGTACCTGGGCAACCTGATCCTGCTGATCGTCGGCGGCAACGACACCACGCGCAACTCGATCAGCGGCGGGCTTCTGGCGCTGAACAGGCATCCGCGCGAATACGATAAGCTCACCGCGAATCCGGCGCTGGTGGCGAGCATGGTGCCGGAGATCATCCGCTGGCAGACGCCGCTGGCGCACATGCGGCGCACCGCGCTCACCGATACGGTGCTCGGCGGCAAGCAGATATCCCGCGGCGACAAAGTGGTGATGTGGTATCTGTCGGCCAACCGCGACGAAGATGCCATCGAAAACGCCGACCGCTTCATCATCGATCGGGCGCGGCCGCGGCAGCACATGTCTTTCGGCTTCGGCATCCATCGCTGTGTCGGCAACCGCCTGGCCGAATTGCAGCTGACCGTGCTGTGGCAAGAGATCCTCAAGCGCTTCCCGCGCATCGAGGTGGTCGGCGAACCGGTGCGCACCAAATCCAATTTCGTGCACGGCTTCCTCTCGATGCCGGTAGTGATTCCGGCCCGTTACAGGTGAGACATCACGCAAGCTGTGACGCGATCGGGAGCATGGACGCGCCAACAACAATACCGGCGGGAGCGAATCCGGCGATCAAGGCAGCGGGCGGGCCATGACCGCTGGCGTCGTAGTCGCCGGCGCCGGTCATGCCGCAGGCGCATTCGCCGCCGCACTGCGCCAGGGCGGCTATGCCGATCGGGTCACCCTGATCGGCGCGGAATCGCTGGCGCCGTATCAGCGCCCGCCACTGTCCAAGGCCTGGCTCAAGGGCGAGGCAGGAACCGACGAGCTGTTGTTGCGGCCGCTGGCGTTCTATGCGGAAAAGGCGATCGAACTGCGCCTGGCCACCAGGGTGGTATCGATCGACCGCGCCGGCAGGTGTGTTGCACTCGATAGCGGCGAGAGTCTGGGCTACGACAGGCTGGTGCTGGCCACCGGTTCCCGCCTGCGTCCGCTCGAGGTGCCCGGTGTGCACAGCCGCGGCGTATTCGAATTGCGCACCGTCGCCGACGCCCAGAGTATCAAGTCTGCCCTGGGGCCGGGCAAGCGTTTGGCTGTCGTTGGGGGCGGCTATATCGGCCTCGAAGTGGCGGCTTCTGCGCGCATCCTGGGCGCCGAAGTGGTGCTCATCGAGCGCGAGTCGCGCCTGCTGGCACGGGTGGCGAGCGAAACCTTGTCTGACTTCTACGCCCGCTGTCATGCAGATCATGGCGTAGCGATCGTGCTGGGTGCGACGGTGGCAGGGTTCAATGAAAAAGACGGCAAGCTCGGCGGTGTACGCCTGGCCGATGGCCGGGTATACGGTTGCGACCTCGCACTGGTCGGTATCGGCGCGCTTGCCAACGATGCGCTGGCAGCGGCAGCCGGCCTGGATTGTCGCGGCGGTGTGGTGGTAGACGACACCGCGATGACCAGCGATCCGGCGATCTACGCCATCGGCGATTGCACTTCGAGGCCGATTCCGAGGTACAAGCGCAGCATGCGCCTGGAGAGCGTGCCCAATGCGCTGGAGCAGGCCAAGTCTGCCGCGGCCAGCCTGATGGATGAAAAACTCGCCTATGCCCAGGTGCCCTGGTTCTGGTCGGACCAGTACAACAGCAAGCTCCAGATGGTGGGCCTGTCCGAAGGGTTCGATAGCGCCGTGCAGCGTGGCAATCC
>JAENXP010000642.1 GCA_016649475.1 Burkholderiales bacterium
AACAGGGCGGCGCAGAGCCCGGCCGGTGCGGTCATTTCGTCGGTGGAAATTTCGCCGTCAGCTCGACCGGTGCGCCTGCGCGCATCGCTGTGAGCGGAAGCCAGGTCCCCGGTTCCATGCGCGCGACGATGGCTTTGAGGTCTCCCGCCGTCCTGACCGCCGTGCCGGCGGCTGCGGTGAGCACATCCTCGGCGCGCAGTCCGGCGGCCTCGGCGATGCTGCCCGGAGTTACGGAACTCACGCGGATGCCCGCCGCAACCGATTCGATATGTATGCCCAGCAGCGGCGGTGGCGGTTTGCTCGCCGCAGGTGGCAGGTAGGGAACGCCGTAGACGGCGCTCGCCAGGCCTGCGGAAAAATCGCCGCAGTCGGCTTCGTGGTCCCAGGGCAGGAGCGAGCTAACGCGTGCGATTCCCAGGTTCTCGAGCTGGTGCGGCACCCCTTCGCCGTAAGTGATGTGTCTCGCGCCCATTACGCCGACGACCAGCGCATCCGGGTCGCGTGCAACTGCGGCCGCGAGCGCTTGCGCCATCGCCCGGTCCCAGACCAGCTGCGCCTCGACGAAACGGCGAAATGCAGGGTCGGAGCGCTCCGGTGGGGAGGCGTTTTTGTCCGGGTGCTGCGAGTAGGCATCGAACAGGCGCGCCTGATAGTTTTCGCCGGGTTCGGCCGGGTCATTGACACCTTCGCGCTGTTCCGGCGGCACCGCATCCAGACCTTTTGCACCGACCAGGCGCACCATCCCGCGCTCGACGTTCAGCGCCAGCATCGGAATGTGGTGCATGCGTGCAAAATGGAACAAGGGCAGATAGAGCGCGGCGTCGTAGCCCCACACCTGCGACCAGTCGGATGCCTTGAGAAATTCCTCCTCTGTCGATTCGCCCGCCACCCAGCGGTCGAGCGCAGCCTGCACGCGACGCGGAAACATCTCGAAGCCGAGCACCATATTGGGATGCAGGGCGGCGAGCGCGGCCACGGTATGCAACTCCCAGCGATGGTGGTCGGCGCTGTCGTGGGATTCGCCCAGCAGGGTGACCTGGGCACTTGCCGCGCGCCCGAGGATCACCTGGGGGGCGACCTTCCCGCCGCCCGGGACGAACCATGCGCCCTCGGCTACGCAGCTTTCGTGCGCTTGCGCCGGCGGCACTGCGAAAAACGCTGCCGCGGCGAGGGCGAGAGCGCCCGCGCGAACACTGGCTGCAGTGAATATATTCATGCAGGAATTGTACCGGACTTCATCGCTGCCGCGACGCGGAGAATCTCCTATAATGAATGCGAAAATACGCGACGAGGAAAGTCATGAGTTACACATTGCCCGAATTTCTGGCGCATGCGGTGGCGTTGGAGCAGGAGGCCGCCGACCGCTATCTCGAGCTGGCCGACATGATGGAGGCTCACCGCAACGATGCGGTCTCCTCGGTGTTCCGCGACATGGCGCGTTTTTCCGAGCTGCATCGCGACGAGATCAAGGCCAGGATCGGCGCCGTCGAACTGCCGAAGCTCAAATCCTGGGAATTTCGCTGGCGCTCGCCCCCCGAAATGGGAGGTGAAGAAGGCTTCGATTACCTGATCGAGGCCTACCATGCACTGGAATACGCACGCGAAAACGAAATACGGGCCATGGAGTACTACCGTTCGGTGGCCGCGCAGGCCATGGACGCAGAGGTGCAGCGTCTGGCGACGGAATTCGCCAATGAGGAAACCGAGCACGTCGCGGCGCTGGACAAATGGATCGAAATGACGCCGCGTCCCTAGACAGGCGCGCTACGGCGCAGGGCGGTGTTTTTGCCTGCCGCCTGCTGCGTTCAGCCTTTTCCCTTAGGCGCCTGCCCGCTTGTGTAGCGCTCGCGCATCGCGTCTGAGTTCAACAGCAGCCCGGCGAGCAGGGTCAACAGCGCGACCGTTCCCAGGATGACGGCGGCGGCAGTCCAGGGCTGTCCAGATTGCTGGCGCAGTTGCACCAGTTGCGCTGCAACCGCGATCCAGGTCGCGGCTGCACCATAGGCGAGCAGCTGCAGAAAAATCAGGCTCCAGCGCTGCCGCCAAAGAAACAGCAATGGCGCTGCTATGCAAAGCGCCACCATCACGAGATTGCCTGCGCGCAGGAAATGCGCGCCCAGCAGCAGCGCGGAGACGGTATATAAGGCGATGCGCAGACTCATGCTGGTGCCTCCCGTAGTGTGGCGGCGCACCGGCGCGCGCAGTGCCGCTCCCGCAGGGCCGGTGCTGGCTCAAA
>JAENXP010000736.1 GCA_016649475.1 Burkholderiales bacterium
TATAAGATACTGTTTTTATTATTTATTAATTAACTTTTTTTCTGAATCGCGTTCTGAAACAAATCCCCGGTACTGGCGACATTTCCCGAAAAAGCGCACAGTTATTTCTTCTAGTTCGGTTAACCGAGAACCTTCAGGAGATGAACTATGATTCGCAAGCTCACCCTGGGCACACTTACCGCAGCGCTGGTGTCGCTGGGCGCGGCCGCGCCGCTATACGCCAAGCCCCCCGGCCAGGGCCAGGAAGGAAAACCGCCCGCGGGACAACAACAGGAACGCCCTCAATCAGCAGAAAAAGAGAAGATGACCCGGGAGGAGCGCCGTGCCGCCATCGCCGGGCCCGTCGGCGTGGGGGGGGCGGAGATTTCGCCAGTGTTGCTCACGCGCCTGGTCAACGACGTCGGCGACAACCCGGACCAACTGTCCATCCTGCAGCACGCCCTGAACCGCACCTGGGCGAATTGGCAAAGCGTAGGGAGTGGCAAGACCCCGCTGAGTCTGACGGATTATGAAGCCATCGGTACCATGGCCCATGCGCTGGACCGGCATGCGGAGAAGGCCTATGCCGAGCTGGCCACCCCGCGGCAGCAGCAGATCTGCGAGAAGCTGTTCAAGGCGCTCACCGACAAGGCGACGGACCCGCGCGGAATACGGCGCCCGACTGCCCTGGGCACCTTGTGCGCCCTGACCGATGCGACGGCGGCGGAGGTCACGCAAGTGATGGACGTGTTCCGCAAGCCGAGCCGTTCCTTCCTGATGCCCCCGGCCGGGGAAGCGCTCGAGGCGAAAACCATGATCGACATCTCGCACGAAAGCTTGATGCGGGTGTGGCAGCGGCTCAATACCTGGGCGAATGAGGAAGCACGATCCGCATGGAATTACCGCCGCCTGGCCGAATCTGCGGTGCTGCATGCGGAAGGCAACGCTAGCCTGCTTCAAGGCCCGGACTTGCAGCTGGCGCTGCACTGGCGCGGGAAGCAACAACCGACAATGGCCTGGGCGCGGTGCTACGGCGGTGACTTCGCGCAGGCGATGGACTTCCTCGACGACAGCAATGCGCAGGCGCAGTCTAATGAGGCCACCCGGAGCCGCCGCAAGCGGATTTCGAGGACTGTCGTGGTAGCCGCCTTCCTGGTCATGGTGCCGATTACGCTGAACTGGGCGCTCGAATTGATCTCGCAAGTCCGCGCTGAGACATCGAAGCTTCAGCAGATCCAGTTTGATTTAGCACTGCCCAAGAAGCTCCAGCAACTTGGCCCCGAGCGCACGGCAACCAAGGAGCCAATAGGGTGCACGCAGTGGGGCAATGACAACAAGACCAAAAAGAAAATTCTCGTGCCCCAGATCGCCGCGTCGGAGACGGGCCGCTGGTCGAGTTACGTAGAACTCCTGGCCGAGTATTGCGACCCAGCTCCGGATAATCCCGATCTCAAACCTTTTCTCGAAATCGTCAACCTGCTCAGGGACGGCGATATCGGCAAGGCGCACGATAAAATCGTGGCCCTGCCACCCGAAAAAAATAAGGACAGCAGCGAGGCGCCATCCAAATACGCGAAGAGCGCGCTGACGCTGATGGACAAGATAGGCACGATGGACTCGGAGGACATCCGCAGCGAGCGCTCTAAACTTCATAAACTGTATGAACTCCAGAAATCAGCGAAAAAGCCGCCGGAGGTGAAATCGGAAGAATATATACACCCGGTTCATCGAGCGATCGCCAAGAAGCTGCAAGAGGGGAAGCCGCTGACTGAATTGGAAGGTTACTTGCTCTGGGCCTATAACCCAAAAGTTAGCTGGAAAGTGTTCAGGAGGCTGGATATCCCCCGTACTGAGGCATATTGGGTGTACGACGCGATGGTGGAAATCTCCGAAAAGCCCGAGTCGACACTGGCCAATCTGAA
>JAENXP010000050.1 GCA_016649475.1 Burkholderiales bacterium
CTGATGGGCGATCCCGACCTGATCATGATCGACGAGCCTACCGAGGGCCTGGCGCCCAAAATCGTCGAACTGGTAGCCGAACTGTTCAACGAAATCGCCAGGCGTGGCGTGTCCATCCTGCTGGTGGAACAGAAACTGGCGATAGCGCTCAGCATTTCGCAGCGCCTGTACGTGATGGGCCACGGCCGCATCGTGTTCGAGGGCACGCCGCAGGAGCTGCGCGAAAATAGTACAATCCGCAAGGAGTGGCTCGAGGTATGAGCACCGGGTCTTAAGCAGCAAAAATCACCGCAGAGGATAGAACGCGGAGTATCTTTTCCGGTTTTTCCCGCATCTTCCGCCCCTTTTGCGGATCAAGTTTTTTCTCAGGAGTCTTCATGAGCGCAAACTACGAAGTCAAAGGCAGTATCGCCGTCATCACGCTGAACAACCCGCCGGTCAACGGCCTGGGCTACGCCACCCGTCTGGGCATTTTCGAAGGGCTTAAAAAAGCCATGACCGCGAGGGCGGTCAAGGCGGTCGTGATTACCGGCGCAGGCAGGGCGTTCTCCGGCGGCGCCGACATCAAGGAATTCAACACGGCCAAGAGCGCGGCCGAACCGAACCTGCACTCGGTCATCGCCGCGATCGAGGCGGCGGACAAACCGGTGATCGCCGCGGTACACTCGATAGCCATGGGCGGGGGCCTGGAACTCGCGCTCGGCTGCCACTACCGCGTGGCCTCGCCCGGCGCGCAGATCGCGCTGCCCGAAGTCAAGCTCGGCCTGCTGCCCGGCGCGGGCGGCACGCAGCGCCTGCCGCGGGTGGTGGGGGTGGAAGCCGCGCTCAACATGATCGTTTCCGGCAACCCGGTGCCCTCGGAAAAGCTCGCCGACACCAAGCTGTTCGACCAGATGATAGACGGCGACCTGATGACAGGCGCCATTGCTTTTGCCGAAAAAGTGTCCGCTGTGCGGCCTCTGCCCAAGGTGCGCGATATCAAGGTCGACTATCCCAACCACGAGGCCTTCTTCCAGTTCGCGCGCAACACCGTGGGCGCCGTGGCGAAGAACTTCCCCGCGCCGGGAAAATGCGTCGACTGCGTGGCCGCCGCGGCAAGCATGAAATTCGAAGACGGCCTCAAGGTGGAGCGCAGCAACTTCCTCGCGCTGATGCAGACCACCGAGAGCAAGGCGCTGCGCCATTTCTTTTTCGGCGAACGCGCCGCCTCGAAGATTCCGGACGTGCCTGAGGACACGCCCAAGCGTCCGATCAAGTCGGCCGCGATCATCGGCGCGGGCACCATGGGCGGGGGCATCGCGATGAACTTCGCCAATGCCGGCATCCCGGTCACGCTGCTGGAAATGAAACAGGAAGCGCTGGACAAGGGCCTCGCCACGGTGCGCAGGAACTACGAAAACACGATGAAAAAAGGCAAGCTGACGCAAGCCAAGTTCGACGAGCGCGTGGGCCTGATCAAGGGCACCCTGTCCTACGACGACCTGAAGAACGCGGACATCGTGATCGAGGCGGTGTTCGAGGAAATGGGCGTGAAGGAAAAGGTGTTCAACAAGCTGGACGAAGTGATGAAACCCGGCGCCATTCTCGCCTCCAACACCTCCACCCTGGACCTGAACAAGATCGCCTCGTTCACCAAGCGCCCGCAGGACGTGATCGGCACGCATTTCTTCAGCCCGGCGAACGTGATGAAACTGCTCGAAATCGTGCGCGGTGAGAAGACCGCCAAGGACGTGCTCGCCACCACCATGGCGCTGTCCAAGAAGATCAAGAAGACCGGGGTCATCTCGGGCGTGTGCGACGGCTTCATCGGCAACCGCATGATCGAGCAGTACTCGCGCCAGGCCGGTTTCCTGCTCGAGGAAGGCTGCCTGCCGGAGCAAGTGGACAAGGCGATCGAAAAATTCGGCTTCGCCATGGGTCCGTTCCGCATGGGCGACATGGCCGGCAACGACATCGGCTGGGCCATCCGCAAGCGCCGCTACGTCGAGCGTCCGGACATGAAATATTCCAAGACCGCCGACCTGCTGTGCGAAATGGGCCGCTACGGGCAGAAGACCAGCGCCGGGTGGTACGACTACAAGCCGGGCGACCGCAAGCCCTATCCCTCGCAACTCGTAAACGAAATGATCGTCAAGCACTCCGCCGACATCAAGGTGAAGCGGCGCAAGGTCAGCGACCAGGAGATCGTCGAACGCCTGGTGTACTCGATGGTCAACGAAGCCGCGCGCATCCTCGAAGAGGGGATCGCGCAGCGGGCGTCGGACATCGACATGGTGTACCTCACCGGCTACGGCTTCCCGCTGCACCGCGGCGGCCCCATGTTCTACGCCGACACGGTCGGCCTGCCCAATGTGGTTGCGGCGATGAAGAAATACTCCAAAGGCCGCCACGGCGAATTCTGGAAGCCGGCGCCGCTGCTGGCCAAGCTCGCCAAGAAAGGGAAAACTTTCAATTGAAATACGCGTTAAATCGCGCCCATCGCTGTAGCAATTCTTGGCGCTTGAATAGAAACAACCCCAGACCGTTGTTGTTTTTGACCATAACCGCGTTTCTGGACGGATGCGCTTTTTATCCGTCCAGAAACGCGGTTGGCGCGCGCAGCGCGCAAGGTTTTTCGCGGCCATAGCCGAATTCGAAACGCTACCTAAGCGCATTTTCAGGAGATCAACATGACTGACGCAGTAATCGTTTCCACCGCACGCACCGGCCTGGCCAAGTCCTGGCGCGGCGCCCTCAACATGACTCACGGCGCCAGCATGGGCGGCCACGTGGTCAAGCACGCAATCGAGCGCGCCGGCATCGACGCCGCCGAGGTCGAGGATGTGCTCATGGGCTGCGCCACCCCGGAAGGAGCGACCGGCTCCAACATCGCGCGCCAGATCGCGCTGCGCGCCGGCTGCCCGGTGACCACCGCGGGCGCAACGGTAAACCGCTTTTGCTCCTCCGGCCTGCAGACCATCGCCATGGCGGCGCAGCGCGTTATTGCCAACGAGGGCGACATTTTCGTCGCCGGCGGGCTGGAGGCGATTTCCTGCGTGCAGAACGAAGCCAACCGGCACATGATCCAGGAGGTCTGGCTGAAGCAGAACAAGCCGGAAATCTACTGGAACATGCTGCAGACCGCGGAGCAGGTGGCCAAGCGCTACAAGATTCCGCGCGAAGTGCAGGATCAGTACGGTGCGCGCAGCCAGCAGCGCGCGGCCAAGGGGCAGGCCGAAGGCAAGTTCGACGACGAGATCGTGCCTTTCACCACCGTGATGGGCGTGGGCGACAAGGCGACCGGCATGTTGATGACGCGCGAAGTGACCCTGACCAAGGATGAAGGCATACGCTCCGACACCACTATCGAGGGCGTGTCCAAGATCAAACCGGTATTCCCCGACGGCGTGATCACCGCCGGCAATGCCAGCCAGTTCTCCGACGGCGCTTCGGCCGCGGTGGTGATGAACGCCAAAGTTGCCGAGCAGAAAGGCCTCAAGCCCCTGGGCATCTTCCGCGGCTTCGCCGTGGCCGGCTGCGAACCCGACGAAATGGGCATAGGCCCCGTGTTCGCCATCCCGAAGCTGTTGAAGCGCACCGGCGTCAAGCTCGAAGACATCGACCTGTGGGAACTGAACGAGGCCTTCGCCGTGCAGGTGATCTATTGCCGCGACAAACTGGGCATTCCCGATGACCGGCTGAATGTCAACGGCGGCGCCATCGCCGTCGGCCATCCCTACGGCATGTCCGGCGCCCGGCTCACCGGCCACGCGCTGATCGAAGGCAAGCGCCGCGGCGCCAAGCTGGTGGTCGTGACCATGTGCATCGGCGGCGGCCAGGGCGCGGCCGGCTTGTTCGAAGTGGTTTGAACGTGGACCATACCGACCTGGATTGCGCCACCCGTTGTGGCAGAGTTACGCTTTCTTTGCGCGGACGAAAAACCGTCCGCGCGGATCGTTGATCGCGCACGGATGAGAAGCGTATCCGTGCGCGATCAACGATCTTGGATAAAACCACGCGGCATTTGATGTTAACCATAACCGTGTTTTCTGAACGGATACGCTTTTCATCCGTTCAGAAAACACGGTTGGCGCGCGCAGCGCGCAAATCTTTTCCCTACCTGCAACGCCGTTTATGACAAAGGCCGCCATGCCCAGCACCAAAGTAGTCAGCGACATCGCCGGCAAGGTGTGGAAAATCGAAGCCGCCGCCGGCGTTGAAGTGGCGCAGGACGATACCGTGCTGATCCTCGAATCGATGAAAATGGAAATCCCGGTGACCGCCCCGCGCGCGGGCACCGTGATCGAAATCTACTTCAAGGAAGGCGAGGTGGTGGGCGAAGGCGACGTCGTCGCGATGATCGGCTAGCCGCGGCCCGGCTGCACCCCGCCATGCAATCCAGGATCCTCGCCCGCCGCGACCTCGAGTTCATCCTGTACGAACTGCTCGATGTCGGTACGCTGACCAGCCGGCCGCGCTACGCCGACCATACGCGCGAGACCTTCGATGCGGCGCTCGACACCTGCGAGCGCATGGCGACCGAGCTGTTCGAGCCGCATTACCGCAAGAACGACCTTAACGAACCCCATATCGTCCACGACAACGACGGCGGGGAACGCGTGCACATCATCCCCGAGGTCAAACAGGCGCTGAATGCCTTTTGCCAGGCCGGGCTGATGGCCGCCGGACAGGATTACGATCTGGGCGGCATGCAGTTGCCGGTGACGGTGAATTCCGCCTGCTTCGCCTGGTTCAAGGGCGCCAACGTCTCCACCGCCGGCTACCCCTTCCTCACCATAGGCAACGCCAACCTGCTGCTCGCGCACGGCTCGAAGGAACAGATCGACACCTACGTGCGGCCGATGATGGAAGGACGTTTCTTCGGCACCATGTGCCTGTCCGAACCGCAGGCGGGCTCTTCGCTCGCCGACATCAAGACCCGCGCCGAGCCGCAAGCCGACGGCAGCTACCGCCTGTTCGGCAACAAGATGTGGATCTCCGCCGGCGAGCACGAACTGTCGGAGAACATCGTCCACCTGGTGCTGGCGAAAATCCCCGGCGCGCCGCCCGGCGTCAGGGGCATATCGCTGTTCATCGTGCCGAAGAAGCTGGTGAACGCCGACGCTACCCTGGGCGAGCGCAACGACGTGGTGCTCGCTGGCCTGAATCACAAAATGGGTTACCGCGGCATCACCAACACGCTGCTCAATTTCGGCGAAGGCAAGTTCACACCCGGCGGCACGCCCGGTGCCGTGGGCTATCTCGTGGGCGAACCCAACCGCGGCCTCGCCTGCATGTTTCACATGATGAACGAAGCGCGCATCGGCGTCGGCATGGGCGCGGTGCTGCTGGGCTACACCGGCTACCTGCATGCGCTCGACTACGCGCGCAACCGGCCGCAGGGGCGGCATCCGGGCGCGAAGGATCCGGGCTCACCGCAGGTGCCGATCGTCGAGCACGCCGACGTGCGCCGCATGCTGCTGGCGCAAAAGTCCTATGTCGAAGGCGGTCTGGCGCTGTGCCTGTACTGTGCCCGCCTGGTCGATGAGCAAAAGACCGGCGAATGCGAAGACGCGCGCAAGGAAGCGGGCCTGATGCTGGACATACTCACGCCCATAGCCAAGAGCTGGCCGTCGCAATGGTGCCTGGAAGCAAACAACCTTGCGATCCAGGTGCACGGCGGCTACGGCTACACGCGCGACTACAAGGTGGAACAGCTTTACCGCGACAACCGGCTCAATCCCATCCACGAAGGCACGCACGGCATCCAGGGCCTCGACCTTCTCGGGCGCAAGGCGACCATGCACGGCGGCGCCGCGTTCAAGGCGCTCGGCAACGCAATCGGGAAGACGGTGCAGCAGGGCCTGCAGCACGAAGATGCGCAAACGCGCCGCTACGCCGCGGACCTTGCCAACACGAGCACGCGCGTGGCCGAAACCACGCGCAAGCTGTACGCGCCGAATGACTTGCAGAAGACACTCGCGAATTCCTCCGTGTACCTCGAGGCGTTCGGCCACATGGTGGTGGCGTGGATCTGGCTCGAGCAATCGCTCACCGCGTCGCGCAACTACAAGGAAGCGGACAGCGATTTCTACCACGGCAAGTGGCAGGCGTGCCGTTACTTCTTCCTGTGGGAACTGCCGAAGGTCGGGCCGATGCTCGATCTGCTGGAGAGCATCGACACCACCACACTGGATATGCGCGATGCGTGGTTCTAGTTCGTACTGGTTCAGGAGACAGCCGAAATGAGCGTGAAAAAACTGTTGGACATGAGCGGCAAGGTCGCACTGGTGACCGGCGGCTCGCGCGGCCTGGGACTGCAAATTGCGGAGGCCCTGGGCGAAATGGGCGCCAAGCTCGCCCTGACCGCGCGCAAGAATGACGAACTGGCGCAGGCCAAGGAGCATCTGGAGCGCATGCACCTGGAGGTGCTTACCCTGACCTGCGATCACAGCAAGGCAGCCAGCATCCAGCCGGTGATCGAAAAGATCATCAAGCACTATGGGCAGATCGACGTGCTGGTGAACAACGCCGGCACCACCTGGGGCGCACCGGCCGAGGAGCATCCGCTGGACGCGTGGGAAAAAGTCATGGACCTCAATGTCAACGGCCTGTTCCTGACCACGCAGCTGGTGGGCAAGCTGTCGATGATCCCGCGGCGCTACGGCCGCATTATCAACATCGCCTCCATCGCCGGATTGCTCGGCAACGATCCGCGCATGCAGCGCTCGCTCGCCTACAACACCAGTAAAGGCGCCGTGGTCAACATGACGCGCGCGCTCGCCGCCGAATGGGGCCAGTACAACATCACCGTAAACGCAATCGCGCCGGGCTTCTTCCCGTCGAAAATGACGCAGTGGATCCTGGGGCAGATCGGCGACGCCACGATTGCGCAGACCCCGCTCGCCCGCCTCGGGGGCGAGGAGGACCTGAAGGGCCTGGCAGCGCTGTTCGCCTCCGACGCCGCGGCCCACATCACCGGCCAGATAGTCTCCGTCGACGGCGGAGCCGGCATCATATAAGCCCGGCGCCGCAGTGCCGGGCCAGATTGGCCCTAGGACGCTTCTACGATCGTTTCCTGCAAGGCGTTATCCACCACCAGCGGCGTCTGGAAATAGCGGATCTCGGGCACGCTGCCGAAGGTTT
Organism: Burkholderiales bacterium; assembly: GCA_016649475.1. GTDB lineage: Bacteria > Pseudomonadota > Gammaproteobacteria > Burkholderiales > SG8-39 > 2-12-FULL-64-23. The sequence goes on from JAENXP010000050.1 coordinate 7,126, forward strand.
CCAGTATGCCGCGGCGCCAGGCCTCTCCATGCGCCTGCAAGGCCGCCGCCTTGTTCGACCAAAGGTAGAACGCCCCGCTCCGGCCGGCCTCCGGATCGTAGAGGAAGGTCTTGCGGATCAGATCCGGCATCGAACGCCATTTCGGCGCGACCGCATGCATGGCCGCGACGACTTCCTCCCGGCTCATGCCCCCGGGTATGTCGAATAGCACGTATTCGGTAATCATTCTTTCCCCCTCCGTCGGGCCCGCGGCTGCGGTGCGCACGCCTGACACATCACGACCTGGACCATGTCCAGAGTCTTGCACGGATGTGCATGGCCTCACAAGCACCGTGAGAGCGACCAGGCGTGCAATGTTTGGCGGCCGCGGGCGCCTGTCTCCTACAGGCTTTGATGTAGGTCAATTGAAGGCAGGGAAAGCTGGGTAACATTCCCGATGCACCAGCATAAGCAAGGGATGCAGAAATCGCGGTCGAACCGCGCGTGCTCACCCTGAATTTCGAAGCCGGAGGAGACCCGCATGTTCAGTCAACGCGTCAAAACCGTGATGGAGCAAAAAAAGCTGCTCACCGCCGCCCCGCAGACCACGGTCAGCGAAGCGGCCAAGCTGATGGCGAAGAAGAATGTCGGCGCCATCATGGTGGTCGAGAACGAACGCCTGGTGGGGATATTCACCGAGCGCGATGCGCTGGTGCGGGTCATCGCCAAGGGGCGCGACGTGAAGGCCACGACGCTGGCGGAAGTGATGACCGGTGAACCGCAGACCGTGGATCCGAACAAGACCTTTGGTTACGCGCTGCTGATGATGCACGAGAACGGCTATCGTCACGTCCCGGTAGTCGAAAACGACAAGCTGATCGGCATCGTTTCCTCGCGCAATGCGCTGGACCCCGACCTGGAAGAGTTCGTCGCCGAAGCGCAGCGGCGCAAGCATATCCGCTAGGGTCGCTTGCGCGGCAGCAGCGCGCGACGCGCCTGCCTCAGAAGTGCCAACCCCGGGGTGGGTCAGGACAGCGAGCGCAGCGACTCCGGGGTGAAAGGCAGCAGTTCCTGCATCCGGTTTTCGCGCACTTTCGCCGCCCATGCGCAGTCCACCAGCAGCGCCCGCCCCACGGCGACGAGATCGACTTCGTCGCGCGCGACCATTTCGATCAGCTTGTCGATGCTCGTGATTGCCGCAGCCTTGCCGCGAAATGCCGCGACCATGTCGTTGTCCAGGCTCACCGATCCGACCGTGATTACCGGCTTGCCGGTGAGCTTCTTGGTCCAGCCGGCGAGGTTGAGCGCGGAGCATTCGAACTCCGGTTCCCAGAACCGCCGCGTCGAGCAGTGAAAGACGTCGACGCCCGCATCGGCCAGCGGCGCCAGGAATTTCTCCAGCAATTCGGGCGTCCCCGCCAAGCGCGCGGCATAGTCCTGCTGTTTCCATTGCGAGTAGCGCAGCAGGATGGGGAAATCGGGGCCGACCGCCTGGCGGCAGGCCTGGATCACTTCGACCGCGAACCGGGTGCGCGCGAGCATGTCGCCGCCGTAGCGGTCGCTGCGCTGGTTGGTGCCCTCCCAGAAGAACTGATCGATGAGGTAGCCGTGCGCGCCGTGCAGTTCGACGCCATCGAAGCCCAGGCGCCGTGCATCGGCCGCGGCCCGGGCGTAGGCGGCGATCACTGCGGCGATCTGCGCGTCGGTCATCGGCTCCACTACCTTGACCCCCGGCTTGTACAGACCCGAGGGCCCGATCGGCGGCGCTTCCGGATTCGGCCGGTCGCCGGCCCTTCTCACCGTGCCGATGTGCCAGATCTGCGGCATGATTTTTCCGCCTGCGGCGTGAACCTCGGCAAGCACATTCGCCCACCCGGCCAGGGCTGCCACGCCGTGGAAATGCGGTACGCGGACATCGTTGGTCGACGCTGGGTGGTCGATGACCGTGCCCTCGGTAATGATCAACCCGACCCCGTTTTCTGCGCGGCGGCGGTAATAGGCGGCGACGTCCGCGCCCGGAACACCGCCGGGCGAGAAGCTGCGCGTCATCGGCGCCATGACTATGCGGTTGGCCAGGTGCAGTCCGTTCACGGAGAACGGTTTGAACAGGGGATCGGGGGAAGTCGACATGATGGATACTCAATGGGAATTGCAGACTCTGCCGGCGCGTGCGCGCCAGCCCTGCCACTGCCGGCGAAAAATCATGGCCGACGCGGAACCAGCCTGCGCGTCGGCGTCTACGCTCGCGGCCGGATCAACGGTGAATATAGTGTTCGAGCTGTTCGATGATGAATTGCTGTTCGCAAATGGCGTCCTTGACCAGATCGCCGATGGA
>JAENXP010000276.1 GCA_016649475.1 Burkholderiales bacterium
GTATATGCGCAGCGTTGCGCCGGCGTTTCCGGGGTCGATGCTGTCGTCAGCGGCCGACAGCAATAGGGCTGTGAGAAATCCAGAGTCAGATTGATGGGGATAAGCTCGATCGTCGAGACGCGAGCGCAAGGCCAGGACTAAGAACTCGGGACTGCAATAGCAGCGGCAATACGCGGCTGGATCATCGCGGCTTGCACTGCGCTCCGGTTCATCCAGACGCGTTTGCACTGGCTGATGCCGCAGCCGGTTCTAGCCAGCGCCCTCGGGTGTATTGTCCGGTTCCGCGAACCGTACCAGACGGTCTATTCGTTCCTGCCGGCCGTTCCGCGCACTCCAGGCGGCACCGCGTTTTGCATCCGGGGAATACATGATCGATGGATGCGCAACCCGGCTGCGTTTGACGACGAGTTCATCTGCGGCGGGTGACGCGGGCAGTTGCGACATCCACTCGCGGCGGGTCGTCGCAAGCACAGCGGCCAGGGCTTCCCGAATATCGGCGGACTGGGCCGTCCGGCTCAGCCGCTCCAAATTGTTGACTTGCCTGGTTCTGCTGATACGGTTCGCCGAATATTGTCCCATCCGAATCTCCTGTTGTTTTGACTGGCTGGCCAACCCGACCCCTGCAGCGGCTCCACTGCCGAAGGCAATAGCAACTGCCGTGCCAGAGCGACTTAATGGCCTTGGGTCAGAGAGTTGTCGCAATTTCCCGGCCTTGCGCCGGTGCTTCCTGGGTCGATGCTGTCGTTAGCGCCCGACGGCCGCAGACCTATCGCCTAGCGATTCAATAGACGGATTGGCGGATATGAGCACAGTCGCCGAGACGCGACTGCAAATTCAGGACGACAAACCCGGGAGTGCAATTCCTGCGGCAATACGCTTCGGATCGCAGCGGCGCATATGCGCTCGTTGAGTACGCGCCTTGGAGTCGCGTTGACCGTGTGCCCGGTTTAGCCGGCTTCCGGCTTGAACATCCCCGGCTCGAGCTGGTGGCGCTCGAGCAGTTTGTAGAATTCGGTGCGGTTGCGTTGCGCGAGTTTTGCCGCCTGGGCGACATTGCCTTGGGTGATCTTCAGAATGCGCACCAGATAGTCGCATTCAAATGCGCGTTTTGCCTCATCCAGCGAGGTGAGGCTGCTCGAACGGTCGTTCAGCGCGCTTTGCACCAGGGACGCCGGGATCATGCCGCTGGTGGCAAGAGCCACCGTTTGCTCCACCACGTTTTGCAGCTGCCGCACATTGCCCGGCCAGGGCGCCGCCACCAGTTGCTCCAGGGCCTCGGGCGCGAAGCTGTTGACGTCTTTGCGATAACGCCCCGCCACCTGTTTCAGAAAATGCAGAGCGAGCGGGACGATGTCCTCGGGACGCTGGGCCAGCGTCGGGATGGTCAGGGCGACCACGTTCAGACGGTAATACAGGTCTTCGCGAAACTGCCTGTCGGCGATGCGCTGCTCCAGGCTGCGATGTGTTGCGGAGACCACGCGCATGGCCACGTCGACGGTTTGGGTCGACCCCACGGGCCGTACCTGGCGCTCCTGCAGTACGCGCAACAACTTCGCCTGCAGCGGCAAAGGCATATCGCCGATCTCATCCAGAAACAGGGTTCCGCCATCGGCGCTTTGGAGCAGGCCCTTGTGGTCATAAACGGCGCCGGTGAAAGCACCTTTCTTATGCCCGAACAACTCCGATTCCATCAGCGCTTCCGGGATCGCGGCGCAGTTGACCGCGACGAAGGGGCCGCCGGCGCGCTCGCTGGCACGATGGATGGCGCGCGCGACCAGTTCCTTGCCGGTGCCGCTCGCCCCGAAGATGAAAACGCTGGCGTCGGATTGGGCCACGAGCCGGGCGCGGCTGAGCACGTCGTCCATGGCCGCGCTGGCGGCGACAATACCGGTGCGCCATTCGTTGTCGGCCGACGCCGGGTCCGAGACGCGGATGCCGGCCGAAAGTTTCAATGCCTGAGCTACCTGCTGCAGCAGCGCCTGGTTGTCGAATGGCTTGGGCAGGAAGCCGAAAACGCCGCGCTTGGTCGCGGCCACGGCATCAGGTATGGTGCCGTGCGCCGTCAGAATGATCACCGGCAGGGTCGGCGCCCTGTCGTGTATCGCTTCGAACAAGGCCATGCCGTCCATGCCATCCATCTTCAGGTCGGTAATCACGAGTTGCGGACGCGAGGCGGCCAAGGCCGCCAATGCCGCGTTGCCGCTTTCAACCGCCTGCACTTCGTAGCCCGAGGCGTGCAGGCGCATGGACATCAGTTTGAGGATGTCGCGATCGTCGTCGACCAGCAGAATGCGCGGGCGGGGTTCGGTCATCGGCGCCTGGGCTGGCTGTCCTGCCCGCGTTGAATGATGCTGCGTTCTACCTCCTTCAGCGCTTCAAGCTGATCGCGCAGGCCGCGCTCTACTTCCTTCTGTGCCTCGAGCTGATCGCGCAGGCCGCGTTCCGATTCCTTGTGTGCCTCGATCTGGTCGCGCGATTTGTCGGCGCGCTTCTGCTCCGTGAGGCGCTCGTCTATCAGCACATAGAGCAGCCTGGCGAGTGAATTTCGCGGACTTGCTGCGCCGCCAGGCGCAGCAATTGGCTCGAGCAGGCTCGCGGCGCGGGCGGGGTTGTAGACGCTGGCGCCGGGAGTGGCAAGCAAAAGTGCAAGCCGTATGCGGCTGTTTGCGTTCATGTCCCGCGCATATGCCTGGCTGCTGGCAGCGTACTCGCGGCGCTGCTGTTCCGCTGTCATCGTTGTGACGCGCTGCGCATACTGGATAAGTTCGACCACCTCGCGCTCCTCCAATTCCTGCGCCGACCGTTCCAGGATGCCCAGGTTGGCACAGCCCGAGAGCAGCAGGAACATGGCGAGGAGTAAGCCTGTAGGCATATTTTCGTTGTTCAAAATTGGGTCCGCTCGCGCGACGCAGGCAGGGTCAGGCGAAAATGCGCGCCAGGCGTGCGGTTCGCGATAACTTCAATGCTGCCCCGATGTGCAAGCACGAGTTCACGCGCAATCGCCAATCCCAGTCCGCTGCCTTTGAGCCGTCCCTGATGGCCGAGCGTGCCTTGAAAAAACCAGTCGAATACCCGCTCGCGATCTTCATCGGCGATGCCGGGACCGGCGTCACCGACCTCGACGATAACTTTATCCACCACGGCACTTACCACCAACACAATTGTACCGCCTTCCGGCGAAAACTTGACGGCATTGGATACCAGGTTATCCAGCACCACCCGCAGCTTGTCCGCATCCCCGGTCAGCACTGCGGGTTCGGTGCGCAGCTCGATCGCGAGATTTCGCGCCGCGGCGGCGAGCTTGTGCGCCTGCGCCACTTTGTGCGCGATATCGGAAATATCAACCGGCCGGAAGTCAAGCCGGTTGACGCTATCCACGGCCTGCTGATAGCCCAGCAGGCCCTCGATCAGCTGCTGCAGCTGCAGGCTGTTGTTTCGGAGTATTTCGGCGATCTCGCCCTGCTGCGGGTTGAGCGCACCGCTGGAGCCGTCGGCGAGCAGTTCCGAGCCTTCGCGCAAGGCCGTCAGCGGTGTCTTCAGTTCATGCGACACGTGGTGCAGGAATTTTGTTTTCTGCTCCTCGAGCGCGACCAGCCGCAGCCTGAGCCATTCTAGCCGCTGGCCGAGATATTCCAGATCTGCGGGCCCGTGCACGCGGATGCCGGTGGCCAGTTCGGCGCTACCCAGCTGTCGTATGGCGTGATCGAGCTGGCGTATGGGCTTTGCGATCAGAAAAGCAAGCAGCACCGCGATCAGGACCCCGAGAGCAATCGACGCCGCGAGTTGCCACAGCAGCGAACCCTGAGCCTGTCGCGCAGCTTCGCCCATGTTCTCGATTTCGCGATCGATCAGCAAATTGCTCTGATTGAGCACGTCGTTCGCCAGTTCGGACAATTCGAAATAGCCGGCAATCTGCTGACCGCGTCCGTCGCCCTTTTTCGGCCTGCTGCCCAGCTGCTCGTACAGGTCCTGTTCTTTTTCGATCGTTCTGTTCAAACCCCGCAATTGCGCCTCGTCCAGCGGCAACAGCGACATATCGCTGGTGGTTTGCTTGAAGCCTGCGCGAACCTTTGCGTAATCGGCAAGCAAGGCGGCATCGCCGAGGATCAGATATTGGCGCGCCAAGCGCTCCATCGCCGTGACCTGCTCCATCAGCACGCGGCTGCCTCGCGCCGCCTCGGCCGCCTGATCCACGGCGGCCTGACTTTGAGTGGTCAGCCGGTCCACGTACGCGGTCGCGTTCAGCAGTGCCAGGATCAAAGGCAAGCACACCAGGCCAAAGCCCAGCAGCAGCAATTTCAGGAACGATCTTGGATAGCCCAGGCCTGCGAATTCGAACGTGGCTTTCATGCGGGATGAGACCTTGCATTTCCGAGCGAGTCCGCGTCGCTCTCCGAAAAATGAACTCCAGCGCCGGCGCAGATCATCAGAGTGAATCAGGGTTCGCGGCGCTATCGCGCGCGGTCTGCGGCAATTCGACGCCGGTTCGACGGACTATGCAAGCAGGATCGCCAGCGCAACTCGTCTGAATTCGGACTTTGGGGTAGTAACTTTCTGAAAACTAACGTAAAATATCTATCCCGTCAGTTTGCTGTGCTTGGTGCCCAGGAAGGGACTCGAACCCCCACA